>PLDY01000054.1 GCA_003136895.1 Candidatus Erabacter solicola
GGCGTCGGCAAGACCGTCCTCATTCAAGAGTTGATCCGAAACATCGCGCAGGTGCACAAGGGCTTCTCGGTCTTTACCGGCGTCGGCGAGCGCACGCGCGAAGGCAACGACCTCTGGCTCGAAATGAAAGACTCGGGCGTACTCTCGCAGACGACGCTCGTCTTCGGTCAGATGGACGAGCCGCCCGGCGTGCGCTTTCGCATCGCGCAGACCGGCGTCACGATGGCCGAATACTTCCGCGACGAAAAAGGCGCGGACGTTCTGCTCTTCATCGACAACATCTTCCGGTTCATGCAAGCGGGCTCGGAAGTCTCCGCGCTGATGGGTCGCATGCCCTCCGCCGTCGGCTATCAGCCGACGCTCGCGACCGAGATGGGAAAGCTCGAAGAGCGCATCACCTCGACACATAAGGGTTCGATCACGTCGGTGCAGGCCGTGTACGTGCCGGCCGACGACTACACCGACCCCGCCGTGGCGACGACCTTCGGTCACCTCGACGCGACGACCGCGCTCTCGCGTCCGATCTCCGAACTCGGCATCTACCCGGCGGTCGATCCACTCGCATCCTCGTCGCGCATCCTCGATCCGCAGATCGTCGGTGAGGAACATTACCGCGTGGCGCGCGGCGTGCAAGAGACCCTGCAGCGCTACAAGGATCTTCAAGACATCATCGCCATTCTCGGCGTCGAGGAGTTGTCGGAAGACGACCGCGTGGCCGTGGGGCGCGCGCGGCGGCTGCAACGCTTGTTCTCGCAACCATTTTTCGTTGCCGAACAGTTCACGGGCCGCACGGGCAAGTACGTCAAAATCGAAGACACGATCGCATCGTTCAAAGAAGTGCTCGAAGGCAAACTCGATCACGTTCCGGAGCAGGCGTTCTTCTACGTCGGCGGCATCGACGAAGTGAAGGCCGCCGCCGAGAAGATGGGAGTATCGGTCTAAGCGTGGCAAGGACGATCCCGTTCAAGCTGATCACGCCGGTCGCCGTCGCGTACGAAGGTGAGGCCGAGCTCGTGATCGCCGTCGGAACCGAAGGCGAAGAAGGGATCTTGCCGTCGCACGCGCCGTTCTTAACGGCACTGCGTCCGGGAGTCTTGCGCGCAAACGTCGTCGAAAGCGGCGGGACCAAACGCCTCGAGTTCGCGACCAGCGACGGCTTTATGCAAGCGTTGCCCGATCGGCTCATCGTGCTGGTGGATCAGGCCGTCAGCCGGGATCAGGTCGACCTCAATGCCGCGCATTCCGAACTCGAAAGCGCGCAAGGCCGCCAGAAGACGCTCGCGCCGCAGACGGCCGAGTATGCTCTGGAACAGTCCGCGATCGACTTTGCAAACGCGAAGCTGGCGCTCGCGCACTGAGGTTTGGGGGCGCTTGCAACTTCGTCGTACGCCTAAAGGTCCCGGCGTGAGCGTTTGGCGGCGCGCTTGGGTGCGTCAGCTCGCCGCCTTGCAAAGCATCCCGGCCCCGGGAAATAACTGCCCGTGCACCAGATAGCAGAGAGCGGACGGTCGCTCGCATGGGTTCAACAAGTCATGGTAGACTGAAACCGTGACCGAAGTTCAACTGGAGCGTTACGTCGATTGTCCGTTCTCCGTCGCTGAAGGGCGCATCGTCGACTATTTGAAACTCGCGGCGGCCGGTGGCCCTGAAGCCGTCATGCGCGTCCCGTTGCTCGGCGCCAGCCTTTCCTTGAGCAAGCTCGTCGATCTCTCGTTCGAGCAAGGACGCGATGAAACCGAGCCGGGTCGATCTCACCTCGAATCGGCGATCGTTTGGAAGAGTGGCACGCGCCTGCTTCCGCACTTCTCCGGCTCCATCCGAACCCGGATTGCGGCCCCCGGAACGCGCCTGTTAATTGCCGGGCAGTACTCGCCGCCGCTCGGGCTTCTCGGCGGCATTTTCGACGTGCTCATTGGCCGTCACATCGCGCGGGCAACGCTTCGCGATCTCGGCAACCGCCTCGCCCGTTCGCTTGAGGCGCGTGAGGCAGCTTAGCCGGCTTGGTGCGGCTTCTCCCGGCGTGGGTAACCTCGAAAGCGGATGAGGACTTGGTCGCTTATAGGTCGCGGCCAGCGCTCTTAGGCCGCGGACCGCTTGCGCCGCGCCGCGGTCTTCTTCGGTTTCGCTTCTTCCTTCGCTTCCGAGCCGCGGCCGTTCGCGCGCTGCTTCTTGCTCGCTTCGAGGCTCTTTTGTAAGACGTCCATGAGGTTGACGACGTTGTCCCGGACGGGCGCCTTGGATTTTGCTTTGGGCGCTTCTTTGCCGGCGGCGCGCGCTTCGATCATCGCCAGCACTTCTTCGCGGTACTTATCGTGGAAGCGATCGGCGTCGAACGGCTCGCTCATCGTATCGATCAGCATCTTCGCGACCTTCATCTCCGAGTCGCTCGGCTTCTCTTGGGAGGGAAACTCGAGCGTCGACTGGTCGACGATCTCGTCGGCGAAGTGCATGAGCTCCAAAACGAGCGCGTCGCCGTTTGGCTTGAGCGCCGCCAGGTGTTCGCGCGAACGGATGACGACACGCGCGATCCCAACCTTGTTTTCCTTGCGTAACGCCTCGCGCAGCAGCGCGTATGCATGACGGCCGCGTTTCTCGGGTTCGAGGTAGTACGGCTTGTCGAAGTACATCGGGTTGATCTCGGAGAGGTCGACGAACTGGACGATCTCGACCGATTGCGTCGCCTCAGGATTGACGCGTTGAAAATCCTCGTCGGAGAGGGTCACGTACGAGCCTTTCTCGTACTCGTATCCGCGCTCGATCTCGGTATAGGCGACCTCTTCGTCGCAGACGCTGCAACGGCGCACGTTGTTGATGCGCCCTTCATCCTTCTTGTGCAGAAAGTTGAAGCGCAGATCGCTCGTGCGTATCGCCGTCTGGAGTTTGACGGGGATCGTAACGAGTCCGAAATTGATTGCTCCCGACCAAATCGCGTGCGCCACCGTTATTTCTCCTTAGTCGCTTTTCGCCAGTTCTTTTGCGCCTTGGCGAGTGCCGGCTCGAGGCGCTGCTCTTTCCAGCGGCGTCCGGACCAGAGGTCGCCGCGCTCAGCGAGCAGGCGGGGAGCGTTCTTCATCGTAAAGCGCTCGAACTCTGCTTCGGTTTCCTTGCTGCGTTTGCGGGACATGGCCTCGATCTCGGACCAATCGAGCGGCATCGAGACGGGCGCCCTGGCCCTGGCCCGCAGGCTGAACGGCGCCACGAGCGTCTTGCCCCGGCCGACCTGGACGTAATCGAGGTAGACGGTGCCGAACGTACGTTTGGCCGGCATACGTTCCAAGGTGGTCATTTCGGGCATACGCTCGTACAGCGTCCGCGCAACCAATTCGGCGAAGGCGCGGGCGATCTCGTAGCTGTATTCGGGAACCAGCGGAATAGCGATGTGGAGTCCCGAGCCGCCGGAGGATTTCACCAAGGGTACGAGGCCGATCTCGGCCAGCGTGGCTCGCAGCGCGAGCGCGACTTTGGCGAGCGTCGCGAGCGTGCACCCATCGTACGGATCCAAATCGAAGAACAGAAAGTCCGGTACGTCGAGCGAATCCTCGCGCGACGTCCAGACGTGCAAGATGATCGCGGCTAGATTTGCGACGTAGACAAGCGTCGGCTCGTCGTTGCAGACGATGAAGGTAATTCCGCTGTGCCGCCCGCTATCGCTTTGGATCTCAATCGTCGAGACCCAATCGGGTAGACCGCGTGGCGCATGCTTCTCAAAAAACGATTCGCCGTCGATTCCGTCGGGATAGCGTTGCAACGTCAGCGGCCGTCCGCGCAAGTGCGGTAAGAGATACTCGGCGACGCTGCGATAATATCGGATCATGTCGCCCTTGGTGTATCCGTCGTCCGGCCACAGAACTTTCTTATCGTTAGAGATCACGAGCGACCGCGAACCTACGACAACCGTTTCAGTCGTACGCTTAGGCCCGGTGGCGCGCGCCTTCATTTCGCCTCGTCCGTACGCAACGGCCGGTCGCGGCCGATCTCGCGCGCCGCTTTGTCCTCGCGCAGCGCCACGAAAACGGGATGGCGCATCAAGCCGTCACGCGTCCATTCGGTGAAGCTCACTTCCGCGACTAATTGCGGTTTCAACCAATGCGCGGGCGTATCGGTCTTAGGCGACACGACGAACGCTGACGTGGCGCGCGCGAGCGATTTCATCTTCGCGGCAATCGCCGTCAGTTTACGCTCGTCGAAACCCGTGCCGGCCGATCCGACGTAGACGAGCTTGCCTTTTTCGTAGACGCCGAGGAGGAGTGCTCCGAAGTGTTTACGGCTGTTACGCCCTTCGGTCCACCCGCCGACAACACACTCTTGGCGCAAATGCGTCTTGATCTTTAGCCAATCGCGCGTTCGCCGCTCCTGATATTGCGAGGCCCGGCGCTTCGCGATCACGCCTTCGAGACCGCGCTCCCGCGCGAGTTCGAAGAGCTGGCGCCCGTCGCCGACAACGTGCTTGCTAAACATCACGGAACCGCGTCCGGTGACGATCGCTTCGAGGGCGGCCTTACGTTCTTCGAGCGGGTCCTTACGCAAGTCGCGACCGTTGCCGTAGAGCAAGTCGAAGGCGACGAACGTGACCGGCCGTTTCCCGGGATCGGCGCGGCCGAAACGATCGAGCCGCTCCTGCAGCGCTCCAAACGACGGACGGCCTTTCGAATCGAGCACGACGATCTCGCCATCGATGATGAGCGGGCGCTCGGAGAAGGCGTCGGCCATATCCGCGAGTTCGGGGAACTTCCCGGCGAAATCTTTTCCGTTACGCGACGTCAACGTAACGGTTCCGTCGCGCTCGATGCGAGCCAGAGCGCGATAGCCGTCCCACTTCAACTCGAAGAGCCACTTCGGGTCATCGAAGGGTTCGTCGACAGCCGTGGCCAGCATGGGCTGCGTGACCTTTGGAAGCGGCGCGACCTTGCGCGCGACGGGGCGCGCGGGCTTGGCGGCGCTTTCGGGACGGTTTGACTGCCAGTGCGGCGCGCGCGGGTCGCGCGCGATCTCGGCGACGGTGCGGCCGGACTTCACGGACTCGGCGTGATCTTCGAGACGCCAATCGGTATCGACCGCATCGTCGCGTTCCTTGATCAATAGCCAGGCGTTCTCTTCTCCGTCGCGGCCTTTGATGTGCACGAGCGCAAAACCGCCATGTAACTTCTTGCCGAAGAGTTCGAATTTGAGCGAACCCTTTGCGATCTGCTGCGTGACGTCGCTGCCTTCGAGTAGCCGGTACGTTCCGCGATCCCAGACGATGACTTCGCCCGCGCCGTAGTTGCCTTTCGGAATGACGCCTTCAAACGTGCGGTAGTCGAACGGATGATCCTCGACATGCATCGCAAGCCGCTTGTCGGCCGGGTCGAGCGACGGACCCTTAGGGACCGCCCACGATTTCAGGACGCCGTCGGCCTCGAGCCGAAAATCCCAGTGCATTCGCGTGGCACGATGCATCTGAATGACGAAGCCCGGCCGTTTGGCCGTGCCTTTCGCCTTCGTCTTTGCGCCCGAGGGCTCGGGCGTCTTATCGAAGTTGCGCTTCGCAACATATGTCGCGAGCGGTTCGGCGCTCTTCTTGGACGGTTGTTTGGCGGCCACGGCTTGCGTCTTGTTCTACGAAACGGGCCGGCGCCTTCCGGCACCGGCCCGCCGATCCTGTCCGAGCGGGACGACTAGTGGGTACCGGTGGTCGCGCCTCCGGACGTCGTCGTCGTGGTGGTCGAGTTCGTCGTGCCGGAGTTTGCGGCTCCGCCGGTCGTTGCCGGCCCATTGACTGTCGTGCTCGAGCGTTGCGTGGTCGAGCTCCACGGCTGCCAGATAAAGAGTGCGACGAGGAGCGCAACCACGACGATCGCGAGGATCGCGAACATTGCAGCGGAGTTCCCGGATCCGTCGCTGACTACGACCGGACGATCTGTCATGAACGTGTTCTCCTTCAAGCGATGGGACGTGACGAGCTCTTTCCCAGCACACGAGCGAGCCAAACGCGCGCCGGAAAACGGCGAGTGCTCGCTTATCTACTGGTGCCGGTAGAACGTCTTCCAAAACCAGATGCCCCACGCCCCGGCAAAGATCGACCATGCGCACAACGTTGCCCAGAGCGCGTCGATGCCGCGTCGCAGCGCGAGCGCCATAAGCACGAACAGGAATGGTTCGAAATCGAGCGCGTGGCGCATACCAAATTGCGCGTAGCCGTTGACGTAATACGTGAGATTCGGCACCGCGACGAGCGCCGTTGCCGCCCACAGCGCGATGACGAACGCCCGTGGCCCACGCGCGAAGAGTGCGAGCAGCAACGCCGGACTTGTCCACGTGAGCGCAACACCGTCATAGGTGGGTACGAGAAACGGCGCTTGCCCGATCTGATTCGGAAAGCGCACGAAGAACGAATAGAGTTGGTTCGGAACGTACACGAGCCCGAAGGGGGAGCCGTCCGGTTGACCGGCCGAATCCTGATGATACCAAGCCGTATAGCCGACGTCGTACGGCACGCCCCAGCGAGCCTGATTGTATGCGACCCAGAGCAATACGAACGGCACGAGCGTGGCGCCGAAGATGAAGAGCCGCCGCCGTCGGACGTCGCCTGGAACATCGAGCGTCAAGAGCGCCGCGTAAACCGGCACCGCCAGGATCAGCGAGAAGCGCGACTCGATCGCGCAGACGGCATAGAGCGCGACGAGCCACGCACGCTTTTTGCCGAGGAGCTCGACGAGCGCCAGCAGGCTGAACGCCGCAGCCGAGACGTGCGCGATGAACCAGACGTCGCCGTACATCGCCGCCCAAAACAGATCGGTGCCGAGCAGTAAGAATCCGCACAGCCAAACGCGCGTCACGGCCGGCACCTCGAGCCGGCGTCCGATCTCCCAACCCGCACCGACCGCGATCGCCGCCAGGAATGCCGCGAGCGCAGTTTGATTTGCCGCAGTTCCCCAGATCGCAACGGCCGGCAAGAGCAAGAGCGCCGGGAGCGGCGCTTCGATGACGTAGTGCCGTCCCGACCACGCAAGCGCATCGATATAGGGGCCGGGCCAATCGATCCAGACGTGACCGTGCCGGAAGGCGTCGGCCAGCAGCACGAAGTTGTTGTACTCCGTCGCGTGCAACCCGTTCACGGCGAGGATCGCGATGAACGCGACGAACCCCGCCGCGAGCGTCCCTCTCACTTGAGCTCGAGCTTCACGATGCTGGGATCGGCGGAGATCTGCTTCAGTAGCATCGTATCGTCGGTGTACTGTCCCTGATTGACGAGAAAAATCGGACGAGTCTTCAGCCACGTACCGAAGTAACTGTGGTACTCGGACGGAAATGCGGTGACGACGATGCGATGTCCCAAGCGACGTTCGACGAAGGCCGCATACCCAAGCGGCGTCGCATAGGCCCAGTTGGCGATCAGGATCGCGTTGTCGGGCGTGTTGAGAATGACTTTATCGATGTAGTCGCGCGGCCCGGTATCGTTACGCTGATTGAAGATCGCCCGGTTCATGTGCATCTGAGCGAACGCGAGGCCAAACACGATGGCGAGCGAGAGCATATCGACCACCCAATCACGCCGGTCGAGATATGAGACCATGATGCGCGAGACGCCGACGGCCGCGAGTACTGCGATGAGCCAGTATGCGAGTAGGAGATACCGGTCGGGATCCGCTTCGGGGTAGAGCAAGCCATAAGGAATGCAGAGCCCGCACGCGAGTACGAGCCCGAGCGCTAGCCACGGTTCGCCGCGCGCTAAGAGCGCGAGCCCCAAGACGGCGAAGACGATTGCGATCAACCCATACTCTTGGGCCGCGACGATTCCAAAACGCGCGATGAGGCTCCCGTACTGGCCGAACGCGAGCATCCCGGCGAAGCCGACCCCGACCTGGCTTCCATCGCCGCCGCCGAGATAGTGTAAGAATGACGCGAGGCTCGCGGGATGGCCGAAATCCCAGAACGGCCGGCCCGGCGGCAAGCCGAGCGAGAGCGTCGGATCGACGCGGTACGCGTACAGATATGCGCTGCGCAACGGAAGGTACAGGTAGAGCAGGCCGGGCGCTGCGAACGCGGCCGCCGCTTTCCACAGTGTTGCCGGTGCGAGAGCGCGTGCCCGAGGAAGCAGCAGCAAGACGAATCCGGGCACGAGCAGCGTTGCGATGCCGTGATTAGCCAGTGCTAACCCGCAGGCGAGCGCCGATGCGTAGAGTGCGCGCGGACTTCCGCCGCGGTGGAAACGCACGGCTGCCCAGACGGCGCAGGCGGCGAGTGCGACGGCGACGGCATGCACTTCCGCGCGCGCTCCGCGCGTCCACGCGATTTCGCCGGTCGCGAAGAGCAGCGCCGCGCCCACGCCCAAGATCGGCTTGTTCTCGAGTTCGACGACCATTCTGTAGACGAAGTATGCCGCAGCTGCCATAGCGGCCGAACTCATGAGATCGATACGCCACGCGACGCTGCCGAACGGGATCGCATGGCTGAAGAGCCAGCCCGCGAAGACGAATACGGGGAAGCCCGTCGGGTGCGAGATGCCGAAGATATACGGCACGGTTTGCATCTCGCCCGTATCCCAGTAGGAAACGTTGGGAGGCAGGGATGCGGCGTAGATCGCGAACGGGACGACGAAGGCTGCGAGTGCGGCGACGAGCCGAACGCGTCTCTCTGAACTCGCCGCAATCAACAACGCGCTCGCCTCCGTTTCCAGGTGATGGGGCGGGAAAAGGACAACCTCCGGCTGGTTAGCTCAGTGCAATCGAACCGCCTTTCCGCGACGCGCGTCGTCGTCGCCGAACCATTCTCCGAGACCGGGCTCGCCGTTCTGCGCGAGCATGGGATCGAGGTCGTGTCGTGCGTCGGCAAGACGCGCGACGAATTGTGCGCCGCGCTCGGGAACGCCGATGGACTGATCGTGCGTTCGGGGACGCACGTCGATCGCGAACTGCTCGCGGCCGGGCCGAAGCTCGCCGTGGTTGCACGCGCGGGCGCAGGCGTCGATTCGATCGACGTTGCGACGGCAAGCGCGGCCGGTATCGTCGTACTCAACACGCCGGGAGCGAACACGCTGGCGGTTACGGAGCAGACCTTTGCGTTGCTGTTATCGCTGCTTCGCCATACCGCAGACGCGGTGGCCTCGGTTCGCGCCGGGCGCTGGGAACGCCGCTCCTTCGTCGGAGCCGAACTGCACGGCAAGACGCTCGGCGTCGTTGGCCTCGGACGCGTGGGCCTCGCCGTGACTACGCGCGCTCTCGCCTTCGGCATGCGCGTCGTCGCATACGACCCATTTATCTCGAAGGCACGCGCCGAAGCACTCGGCGGAGCGCTGCTTTCACTCGAAGAAGTACTGGCTGCCGCCGACATCGTGACCGTGCACGTACCGTTGTCGAACGCGACGCTGAACTTGATCGACGCGAACCGCCTCGCGATGATGAAACCTGGTGCGCGGATCGTCAACTGCGCGCGTGGCGGCGTCGTCGACGAAGCGGCCTTACTTCAGGCGCTCGACACGGGCCGCATCGCCGGCGCGGCGATCGACGTCTTCGCTGAAGAGCCTCCGCCGGCCGGCAGCGCCGGGGCACGGCTGCAGCGACATCCCAAGGTTGTCGCGACCCCGCACCTCGGCGGCTCGACGGACGAAGCGCTCGAGCGGATCGCGAGCGAGCTCGCGCACGATATCGTAAGCGTCTTGCTGGGTGGGAGTGCCGCCGCGGCCGTCAACGCGCCGGTTGCGGATGGTCCGGATGCGGAGATGGTCCGGCCGTTCGTCGATCTCGCGCATCGTTTGGGGCGCCTCTACCCGCAACTCGCTCAGGATTCTGCGTTGCCCGAGTTTACGATCGTCTGCGAGGGACAACTCGCCGGAGTCGATTCCGCGCCGATCGTGAACGGTTTCTTGACGGGATTGCTGCAGGCGACAACGGATCGCCGCGTCTCGATCGTCAATGTGCGCGCGATCGCCGAAGAGTTGGGGATTCGCGTCGAAGCGCGCGGCGAGCCGCGGCGCGGCGCATTCGCATCGAGCCTGCGCATTCGCGGCGGCACGACCTCGCTCGGTGGAACGATCGCCTTCGGTGGTCCGCGTATCGTCGAGATCGACGGCTTCGAAATCGATGCGATTCCGAGCGGATCGATGTTGCTGACCCGTCATCGTGACGTACCCGGCGTGATCGGCAAAGTCGGCACATGGCTCGGCTCGGCGCAGGTCAACATCTCGGCGATGGTCGTATCGCGCCACGACGGCGAGGGCAACGCGATCATGATTCTCTCGACCGATCGGCTGGCGGAGCCCGCCACGCTCGATCAGCTTCGGGCGATCCCGGGAATCTACGATGTGAAGACGCTTCACCTATGATCTACCTGGTGCGCCATGGCGAGACGACCTGGAATCTCGCGGGGCGCTACCAGGGCCGGCTCGAGTCGGCGCTTTCGGCGCTCGGTATGCGACAGGGCGCCGCACTCGCCGATTACTTCTTCGGACGCTTGACGCTTGGCGACTCGGTGCCGGCGCGGGCGATTTCGAGCCCGCTACTGCGGTGCACCGCGACCGCGCAGTTCGTCACGTCGCGGCTGGGCATCCCACTCGAGATCGACGAGCGCTTAACCGAGATCGCTCACGGAACGTGGGAGGGCCGTTTTCGCGACGAACTGGCGGCAAACGATCCCGAGCGCTATCGCGCCTGGCGCGAGGATCCCGCGCACGTCGCGTTCGAGAACGGCGAAACGCTGGACGACGTCCGCGCCCGCTGGCGCGCATTCGTCGCGACGATCCTCGCCGAGTCGCGCGACCTCTTGATCGTATCGCACGATGCGGTGATTCGCTGCGCGCTGCTCGACGCATCGGACCGCCAGCTGAATGAATTCTGGCGGCCGAGCGTCGAGAATGCGGCGTTCGCGCGTTTGGAGAGCGACGGTACGAGGTTACGCGTGCTTGAGGAATGCGTCGTGACGCATTTGAGCGGCGTTCGGGCTTCGACCTCAGGTCAAGCGTTGTAACGAATCATGACCACGCCGGTTGAGCGTCCGTAGGGTCATCGGAGCAACGCCCAAGACCAGCATACCCATGTTCCTTCTCGCTCGAACGGAGTTGTGTTACTCGGGCTCACTCGGCGCGGGGCGCGGCGCCACGAACGTCGACGCCGGCAAGGCTGTCGGGAATCGGTATCTCGACCAAACGATGCGCTCGCGGGCATCCTTGGCGCCGACCTTTGCGCTGACCGTCGCCTCACGCGCCAACCAGTACCGGCCCGATTGCGAGAAGACGACCCGGCCGCTGCCGCTCGCGTTATTTGCCTTCGTCGTGAAGGTGATGACGACGGGTAGGAAATGCAGCGCGTCGATCAGCACGTTCGTCACGGTGAATGGTCCGGCGTTGGTGGCGGCGGTCTCAAACGCATAGACGGTACGTCCGGATGCTTTCCGCCGTCCGCCGTAGACGAACTTGTAGTCGGCCGGTTTCGGCGCCAAGGTCAACACATCGTATTTGTAGGCGCTATTAGGAAGGATCCGAATCGCCGGCGTCTTGAGCGCGACGCCGTCGGCGCTCAATGTCTCATCGCGCTCGCGCAATCCGGCGCGATAGACGCGATGCGTCTCTTCGAGATTGTTGAGCCCGACTTGCTCGACCGAGAACTCGAAGGTCATGCTCGCCGGCCGCTCGAGTTCTGCCAGCGCGTCGGCGTACCGTTGCAAGACGACGGCCGGTTCGACTGCGGGCGGTTCGCTCGGCGCGGCGCCGAGCGTCGCGAGCGCGAACGCGGCCGTTACCAGAATAAAGAAAAAACGGTTCACCTATGCCAGCGCGCTTCGGATCGCCGCCAGGGCCGCACCGGCGCCGCCGGCATTTTTTCCGCCGCCTTGCGCCTGCGCAGGTTGACCGCCGCCTTTTCCGCCGACCAGCGGCGCCGCAAGTTTCACGAGGTTTCCGGCGTGCACGCCGGACTTCACCAGATCATCGCTGACGGTGACGAGTAGCGAGACCGTTTCGCCGTCGACGCCGGCGAGAACCACGACGCCGCTGCCGATGCGTTGACGGATGGCGTTACTCAAGTGCTTGAGCGCTTCGCCGTCGGCGTCATGCACGACGGCCGCGACGACACGCTTGCCGCCGATTGCTTCGGCGCCCTCGGCGTAGGTTGCGGCATCGCTGCTGGCGAGCTTGGATTTGATCTCGGCGAGCGACCGCTGCAGATCCCGTACGTCGGCATGTAAGCGCTCGACGCGGTCCGCGAGTTCGGCCGGTTTGGCCGAGAGCGATTCGGCGAGCGTCGCGATGAGCTCTTGCTGCTCGACTGCGTACGATTCCGCCGCTTTCGAGACGACGGCCTCGATGCGGCGGATGCCGCTGCCGATCGACGATTCGGAGAGCACCAAGAACATGCCGAGCTCGCCCGTCGCGATCGCATGCGTGCCACCGCAGAACTCGACCGCGGGGCCGGCATGCACGACGCGAACTCTGTCGCCGTACTTCTCACCGGCCATCGAGATCGCACCCGACGTCGCGGCTTCCGCCGGCGACATGATCTTTGTGATCAGATGATGATCCGAGCGAATCATCGTGTTAACGCGCGCCACGACATCGCGCCGCTGCTCCGCGGTGAGCGCGCCGCCCGGCGAACGAAAATCGAAACGCATCCGGTCGACGCCGACCCAGGAGCCGGCCTGCGCGACTTCATCGCCGAGCACGTCCTTGAGCGCCCGCTGCAAGAGGTGGGCGCTCGTATGATGACGCCGGATCTCTTGGCGCCAAAGCGGGTCGACGGCCGTATGCACCGTTTCGCCCACGACGAGCGGGCCGTCGCGCAACACGCCGCGATGCGCGATCGCTTCGCCGATCATCTGCGTGTCGAGAACCGCGAAGGTCGCGCCCCCCGAGGTCGTGATGATTCCGCGATCGCCGATCTGGCCGCCCTTCTCGGCATAGAACGAGGTGCAATCGAGCACGAGTTGCGCTTCGTCGCCATTGGCGATTTCATCGACCGCGAGGCCGCCGGTGAGAATCGATCGCACGGTCCCATCGGTCTCGAGACCGTCGTATCCGGTGAACGTCGAGCCGATAGCCGGCACTTCGGCAACCGAAACCACGACGCGCTTCTTGGCTGCATCGGCCCGCGCGAGCCGCCGTTGCTCCTCCATCTCGCGGTTGAAAGCGGCGATATCGATCTCGACCTGGGCTTCGCCTGCGATTTCACGCGTCAACTCCGAGGGAAAGCCGAACGTATCGTGCAGCAGAAAGACGTCGCTTCCGGCCAGCGGCTTCCGATCGCGTTTGGCCGTCTCGATCAAACCGGCGAGCATCTCGCTGCCGCGCTCGAGCGTTCGATTGAATGCCATCTCCTCGGCTCCCAGTGCCTGCTCGATACGCATCGTTGCGTTCTGCAATTCGGGGTAACCCGGTACGAGCGAGCGCACGACGGCGGGAACGAGTGCGGTGAGAAAGCCGACGGGATACCCGAGCAGTTTTCCGTTGCGAACGGCGCGTCGCGCGAGAAAGCGCAGAACGTAGCCGCGATCGGTATTCGATGGATGGACTCCGTCGGCGACGAGGAACGTCGCGGCGCGCACGTGGTCGGCGATGATCCGGCGACGCACGATCTGTTCGTCCGGCGGAAGCGTCGTGCGGCCGACTTCGGGCTGCGCGTCGATCACGTCGGTGAATAGGTCGGTCTCGTACATCGACGCCTTGCCGTTAGCGGCGGCTAGCATGCGCTCGAATCCCGCGCCGGTGTCGATGCCCTTGCGAGGCAAATCGTGCAGAGTGCCGTCCGGCGTCCGGTTCAACTGTTGAAAGACGAGGTTCCAGATCTCGACGAAACGATTGCCAAGGTTGGGTCCGGTGTCGCCCGGTCCACTTGCGTGTTCGGTGCCGTTGTCATAAAAAATCTCGCTACACGGACCGCACGGTCCGGTCGGACCCATTGTCCAGAAGTTGTCCTCATCGAAACGCGTGATGCGCGACGGCGCGAGCCCGATCTCACTTTCCCACAGCGCCTGTGCTTCGTCGTCGTTCACGTGCACGGTCACGTACAGTTTGTCGACTGGAAGACGCAGGCGTTCGGTCAGAAACTCCCATGCGTAGCGGATCGCCTCGCGCTTGTAGTAGTCGCCGAAGCTGAAGTTGCCAAGCATCTCGAGGAACGTGCCGTGCCGCCCGGTCCGCCCGACGTTTTCGATGTCGCTCTTGGCGCCGGCGACGCGCAGGCAGCGCTGCACGGTGACGACCCGCGGCGCCGGGGGCGGCACTTCGCCCAGGAATGCCGGCACGAATTGTTCCATACCGGCGATCGTGAACAGCGTCGTCGACATCTCGTCGGGGATCAGCGTCGCCGAGGGTACCGCCTTGTGCCCTTTTTCAACGAAGTAATCGACGAACGCGCGGCGCAGTTCCTGACTGGTCATCATCGCTCGCGATGTTTCAGGGCCGGCTAGTCGTGCCCTCCAGAAGGCGGCGCTCGACAGCGCCGAGCCGCCGGGCGTCGTCGCCGAGCGACGCCAGTATGGCCCGCTGCATTTGGCTCCAGCGCGGATAGGCTTCGTAGAGCGCGATGCGTCCCGAGTTGGTCAGCGCGACCTGGCGCCCGCCGAAGCCGTTCGAACGGCGCTCGAACTCGATCAACTTACACTCGACCAATTCGTCGAGCGCTTCGGATGCGGAATCCGGATCGAGATTGGTCGCGTGCGCAACCTGTTCGATCGTGCAGGGCGTCAGATCGGAGATCGTGTTCAGCAGCAAGAAATCGCGCGTGCGCAGTCCGGTCGAAAGCAACGCTTCATCGTACATCTCGCCTAAGCGGTGCGCGAGGCGTGCGGCAAGTGCGAACAGACACGTATCGGGATCGCCTTGATGAACGCTACTCGAAACGGACGGCATGCAGCGACGCTTCGCCGTCGCGACAGCGGTTCGCCTCTAGCGTTCGAGTAAAGCCTCTTTGAGCTTCTCTAGGGCCTTCTGCTGGAGGCGAGAGACATGCATCTGAGATACATTGAGTCTTTTGGCGATCTCCGTCTGCGAAACCGACTCGTAGAACCGCAGGAAGAGAATGACGCGTTCGCGGCGCGAGAGCACCTCGAATGCGCGCTCGAGATTCGCGCGGTCCTCTAAGTTAGCCAACTGCGGATCGGGATGTCCGATGTAGTCGGCCAGCGTCTGGGAGTTCTTGTCGCCATCGCCCGTGACTTCGGTATCGAGCGAGAGCAAGTTGTACGCTTGTCCGAGTTCTTGAGCTTCGAGAATCTCTTCCTCGGATGCGTTGAGCTGTTTGGCCAACTCGGCGACGGTCGGCGAATGGCCCAGTCCCACGGTCAACTTTTCCATGGCGCGGTTGACGCTGAGGTTCAGCTCTTGCAGCCGGCGCGGAACCTTGAGAGCCCAACCCTTGTCGCGGAAGTGGCGCTTGATCTCGCCGACGATCGTGGGCGTGGCGTACGTCGTGAACTCGACCCCGCGCTCGAGATCGAAGCGGTCGATCGCCTTGATGAGTCCGACGGTGCCCACCTGCACGAGGTCCTCGAGGGTCTCGCCGCGGTTGGCGAATTTCACCGCCAAATAGCGGACCAAGTTGAGGTGTGCGACGACCAGCTCGTCGCGAATGCGATCGGCTTCGTTCGGAACGTGTACGCGCTTTGCCGCCAGTTGTGCGAACGCTGCACGAGTCCGTTGCCGGTCCCAGCGTTCTTCCTCGATCCCTCGAGACTGTTCCATGCGGTTACGAACCGACGCGCTTTGTCATCACCAACTGGTTACCGGACTCCGGGTTGGCAGATTGTTCGACGCTATCCATCAGGGCCTGAATCAGAAAGACGCCCAGTCCCCCTTCGACCGGAACGCCGCCGAGCGGCGCAGCGACGGCTTGCCGGATGCGGATCGCGCCGTGGTCGCGCACGTGGATCTTCAATTCGGCCGATCCGGTCTCGACGACGATCTCGATCGAATCTGCACCCGACTCGGATTGGATGACGTTCGTGCAGGCCTCGGCGATCGCGAGCTTGAGATCTTCGATCTCTTCAACGCTGAAGGGAAGACGATTGGCAATCGCTGCGATCGTAAGACGTGCGACCGCAACCCATTCGGGTTTGCTCGGAATACGAAGCTCGACGGTTCCCAAGTGCGCGTTCGCCACCTGCGTTGCGTTCCCCCGACGATGTTCTGTCCCTAGTGGACTCGTCGGGAGGCTCGCCTCCAGCTCGCTCCCCCGACGATGTTCTGTCCCTAGTGGACTCGTCGGGAGGCTCGCCTCCAGCTCGCTCACGCTAGGGCCTTTTGGGCGCCGATCTCGTCGTCGTAGATGCCGAAGATTTTCACGAGACCGGTGATATCGAAGATCTTGCGGATCTGCGGATTGGTGCAGACCAGATTTACGCTGCCGCCGTGTTCGCGAACCCGTTTAAGTCCACCGATCAAGACGCCGAGCCCGGTCGAATCGATATAGCGAACTCGCTCGAGGTTGATGACGAGGTTGTAATGTCCCTGATCGATCAACTCGGTGATGGCATCTTTCACTTTGGGTGACGTGTACACGTCAATCTCTCCGCCGAGTTCGACGACGTAGGCGTCGCCGCCGGATTCGCGGACGTTCACTTTGATATCCAAGGACATCTCCTAGGGCAAGGGGTCAGGCGTTCGGCTCGTGATGGCCGGTCGCCCGGTCGTTCAGGTCGGCAGCGGCGTCGCGGGCCTTGTTCGAGGCTTGGCGCACGATTGCGCGGAGGAGGTGACGCAGATCGTCACCGGATTGCGGAGTGAGAAGTATCGCGGCGGCAGCGCCCACCAGCGCCCCCGTTAGGAAGCCGGTGAGAAAATCGCCGAAATCAAGAGGGCGTTTTCGCTGCCTCTCATCTTCCACGTCGGCCGTCCTAGCCTTCGTCGTTTTGAGGTTCGCGCGTCTTACGCATCGCCGAGGTCACGCCCGAGAGCGTTGAGCCGATCAGATTCGCCGTTTTTGAGGCGCCGGTCGCGACGTTTTCGAGTTGGGTAATGACGGTAGCCAAGCGAGCGAGCGTCGAGTCGGCCGTATCGGCGATCCCGCCGACGTGCGTCAGGGTCATCGCGATCGGGGCCGACATGACGCCGATCTGCTGATCGACCTCGTCCAGCGTACGCCCCAACCGAGTGAAGAGCGCGCCCACGCGCAGGCATAAGATGAAGACACCGAGCCCCAGCAGTAGCGCGCCGAGACCGACGCCCACGTCCAGTGCGATCGACCATGAAAAAGTCAAGAGGTTACCTCCGAGCGATCCGTCTTTGGCGTTGTTCCCACGAACGGCTCAACTCCACGTACCGATTCGATGACCCAAGGTAGCATCGCAAGCAAGGCGGCGACCTCCTGCCGAGAGGTCGAGCGGCCGAACGAGAAGCGGATCGTGCCGCGCGCGGCCCATTCCGGCGCTCCGATGGCGGCGAGGACATGGCTCGGCTCGCTCGATCCGGCCGCGCACGCGCTCCCGGTCGAGACGGCCACACCTTCGATGTCGAGCCGGATCAGTAGCTCCGCTGCGTCGATGCCGTCGAAGGCGACGCTCGAAATGTTCGGCAGACGTTCGGCGCCGGCGGCATTGATACGCGTGCCCGGCACGGTTGCGCGCAAGGCGGTTTCGAATTCGTCGCGCAACGCGACGAGCCGCGGGGCCTCTTGCGAGAGATCGGCAACGGCGAGTTCGAGCGCTGTCGCGAGGCCCGCGATGCCCGCGACGTTCTCGGTGCCGGCGCGCAACCCGGCTTCCTGGCCGCCACCGACGACGAGCGGCGCGAGCGGCGTTCCCTTCCGAACGTAGAGGACACCGACGCCTTTGGGCCCGTAGAACTTGTGCGCCGAGAGCGAGATCAAATCCGCGCCGAGTTGCGTGACATCGAGCGGGATGCGGCCGGGCGCCTGTACCGCGTCGGTATGAAAGATGACGTCGCGTTCGTGCGCGACTGCGGACAGCGTGCGAATAGGATGAAGCGTTCCGAGTTCGTTGTTCGCCAGCATCAAGGTTGCGAGCACCGTCCCCGGCGTCAACGCGGCCGCGAACGCTTCCGGCTCGACGCTTCCGTTGCCGTCGACCGGCAGAACCGTGACCTCGAAACCATCGTCGCGCAAGACTTGGGTTGCATGTAACACCGCACGATGCTCGCTTGCGGCGGTGACAACGTGACGGCCTTCGGCGCGCCGCGCGCGCGCGACGCCAAAAATCGCCAGATTGACGGCCTCCGAACCGCCGCCCGTAAAGACGATCTCGCGCGGATGAGCGCCGAGCGCGCGAGCGACGCGCTCGCGCGCGTCGTCGAGCGCGGCCTTGGCTCGCCGTCCTTCGGCGTGGAGCGAACTCGCATTGAAGCCGCTCTGGTCAAATGCCGCGAGCATCGACGCGATGGCTTCGGGACGCGCGGGCGTGGTCGCCGCATGGTCGGCGTAAATGCGCGAGTTCATTTCTTCGGGCGATCTTTGTGCCTGGCTTCTTCGCCGCGGTCGCCGGGTTCGTAGTAGCGTTTTCCCGAGACGTTCGGCGGCAGAAAGCTCTGCTCGATGTCGTAATCGTCGTGCGAGTAGACGTAGCCTTTGCCGTAGCCGAGCTCGCGCATCAGGCCGGTCGGCGCATTGCGCAGGTGCANNGCGCGGCCGACGCTGTTCGATTTCGGTGCGGTCGCGAGATAGAGCGTCGCGTGCGCGAGCGGATAGAAGGCCTCCGGCATTCCGACGAAGTGCGCGGCCTGTTGCGCCGCGAGCGCGACTTGGAGGCCGCGCGAATCGGCCAGCCCGACGTCTTCCGAGGCAAGAATCACGAGCCGCCGCGCGACGAACATCAGGTCTTCTCCGGCGTCGAGCATCCGCGCGAGCCAGTAGACGGCGGCATCCGGATCGCTGCCGCGAATCGACTTGATGAAAGCACTGATGACGTCGTAGTGGTTCTCGCCCTTCTTGTCATAGGCGATCATGCGGCGCTGCATTGCGTCGGCGATCAGCGCCTTGTCGATGCGCTTGATGCCGGCCGCGTCGAGTTGTGCGGCGGCGGCCGCGAATTCGAGCGTACCGAGCGCGACGCGTGCGTCGCCGTTCGAGAGTTGCGCGAGCGCGGTCATCGCGTCGTCGTCGAGGGCGATCTGCTCGTTGCCGAGGCCGCGCTCGCGGTCGCCGAGCGCGCGCCGGACGAGCAGCGCGACTTCATCGTCGCCCAGCGCGTGCAGCACGAAGACGCGCGAGCGCGAAAGCAGCGCCGAGTTGACTTCAAACGACGGGTTCTCGGTCGTGGCGCCGATCAGCGTGATCGTCCCGTCCTCGACGTAGGGGAGCACAGCGTCCTGCTGCGACTTATTGAAGCGGTGAATCTCGTCAACGAAGAGCACGCTTCGCTTTCCAACTTTGCGCGCTTGGCGCGCATCGGCCACGACCGCACGCAGGTCGGCGACGCCGGCGCTCACCGCGGAGAGCGCGACGAAGTTCGCGCCGGTCGCGCGCGCAATCACTTCGCCGAGCGTCGTCTTGCCGGTCCCGGGCGGACCCCACAAGATCATCGATGGAACGACGTCGCTTTCGATCGCGCGGCGCAGCGCGCGGCCCTCGCCGACGATCTGCGCTTGGCCGACGAACTCGGCCAACGTGCGCGGCCGCATGCGCGCTGCGAGCGGCGCCGGTGCATCGTGCTCGAAGAGGCCGACGTTCTCGCCGGACCGCCGCGCGCTCAACGTCCCTTCTTCGGCTTCTTCGTCGCTTGAGTCTTGGGCGCGGCGGGAGCCGGCGATTCGACGGGAAGGCGGATTTTGGCAGGGGCGCCGTGCATATCGACGTTCCCCGTCTGCGTGTTATAGTCGACTGTATCGGCGTCGATGTAGTTGCTCTTGTCGCGGATGTGGACGTCGCCCTCGAGGTGCAACAGGTGGTTTGCATCGTCGAGCGTGCCGGACTTGGCCGTCATATCCCGATTGACTTGCGTGAAATGCACGTTGCCGGTGGCCACGTAGTATTTGCGCGAGCCGTCCGCATCGAGTTTGTCGCACGTCAGCGTCGACGCTTCTTGCGTGACCTTGGCGACATCGTTACCGGTGCCGAACTGTTTCTCTTGGTGAACGACCACGTGGCCGGTCGCGTGGAGAATCTTTCCTCTGGAGTTGCCGTCGCCTTCGTCGGCGCTGATCTCGGTGCCCGAGCGGACGGCCGTGAAACGAGTGGGAATCTCGAAGTCGCCACCCGTCATATTCCAATTGATCGTCGTGGCCTGGATGTGATCGTAGCCGGCCGGCGCGGGCGATTCGGCGGGCAGACGCATCGTGGCCGGCGTGCCGTGGAGATTGAGTTCGCCCGTCTGTGTATTGTAGTCGAGCACGTCGGCGTCGACGTATTGATCCTTATCGCGGACGTGCACGTCGCCTTCGAGATGCAACACGTGGTTCACGTCGTCGAGCGTTCCGCCGTTGCTCGTCATGTCGCGATTGGTCTGCGTGAAATGGACGCTGCCGGTCGCGACGTAGAACTTACGCGTACCGTCCGCATCGAGTTTGTCGCAGGTGAGCGTCGACGGTTCTTGCGTCACCTTCGTGGCGTCGGCGCCCGTGCCGAACTGCTTGTTTTGGTGAACGAGCACGTGGCCGATCGCGTGCAGAATCTTCTTCTTGGAGTTGCCCGCGCCGATGTCGGCGGTGATATCGGTGCCCGAACGCACCGCCGTGAAGCGGCTGGGAATCTTGAAATCGCCGGTGCCCATGTTCATCTGGATGTCGGCGGCCTGGATGTGATCGAAGCCCGAAAAGTGGTCGATGCCGCGATTGGGCTGCGACGAGACCGTCCCACCGGCGGCCAAGACCAGCGCGAGCGCAAAGAGGGTAAGGCCCGAGAACTTCATCCGGACGCGCTCTTCTCCGAAGGGCGGCTGCCCGCCCGCAGGCTCAAATGAGGGTCGCGAAGATCCGCGCGAACGGCACCGCGCCCTCGCGAATCAAGCGCGCTTCGTGCTGCGAAACGTCGATCACCGTCGACTCGATACCGTGCGGCGCCGGGCCCGCGTCCACGAACAGGTCAGCCGGGGGCAGATCGAAAGAGGACTCACGTCCTGTATACGCCGCGCGGCCGCTAAAATTGGCACTCGTCGCGGCGAACGGGCCGCATCGCTCCAACAGTTGCGTGCAGAGTTGATGATCGGGTACGCGCAGACCGATCGAGCCAAGCCCGGCTGTCACGCCGGCATCGACAAATGTCGGGCGACGGACGATAACCGTCAGTGGGCCGGGTAGAAACGCGCGTGCGAGCTTGCGAGCCCGCAGATTGTCGGCCGTATATTCGAGAAACTCCGCAACGCCGGCTAGGTGCAAAGCGAGCGGTTTGTCGCGAGGACGGTCCTTGAGCTCGAAGATTCTCTCCACGGCTTCAAGGCGCGACGGATCGCAGCCGATGCCGTAGACCGTGTCGGTCGGAAAGATGACGACGCCGCCGCCGAGGATGACGGCGGCGACTTCTTCGACGACGCGCTCGACCGTCTCGGCGCGCACGTCGATCGTCTGCACGAACCTAGGCCCGGACGCTCATCCCGGTGCCGATGGCGACGCACGACAAAGGATCGTCGGCGACGATGACCGGGATTCCGGTGATCTCGCCGAGGAGCGTGTCGAGGCCGCGCAAGAGCGCCCCGCCGCCGGTCAGGATGATGCCGCGATCGATGATATCGGCGGCGAGTTCGGGAGGCGTTTTCTCGAGTACCGCTTTCACCGCTTCGATGATCGATTGCAACGGCTCGGCCAGCGCTTCGCGCACTTCTTCGCTCGTGATCTTGACCGTCTTGGGCAAACCGTTGATCAGGTCGCGTCCGCGAATCTCCATCACCAGTTCCGACTCCAGCCGATAGGCGGAGCCGATCGTGATCTTGATCTCCTCGGCCGTACGTTCGCCGATCATCAAGTTGTAGACGCGCCGGATGTGACGAATGATCGCCTCGTCGAGTTTGTTGCCCGCAACGCGCAGCGATTGCGACACGACGATCCCACCGAGCGAGATGACCGCGACGTCGGTCGTGCCGCCGCCAATATCGACGACCATGTTTCCGGAAGGCCCGTCGATGGGGAGACCGGCGCCGATCGCGGCGGCCATCGGTTCCTCGATGATGTCGACGCTGCGCGCTCCGGCCAATTTGGCGGCGTCGCGTACGGCGCGTTCTTCGACGCTCGTGATCTCGGCGGGAACGCAGATAACGACCGACGGTTTCGGCTGAAACAGCATCTCGAAAAACGAACGGTCGCGCGTCACCTTCTTGATGAAATAATGCAGCATCGCTTCGGTGACTTCGAAATCCGCGATTACGCCGTCGCGCAGCGGACGAATGGCTTGAATGTTGCTCGGCGTGCGGCCGAGCATCTGTCGAGCCTCTTCGCCGACGGCGAGCGTCTTATTGGTTCGAACGTCTCGCGCCACGACTGACGGCTCGCGCAGCACGATGCCCTTACCTCTTACATAGACCAGCACGTTGGCGGTCCCGAGGTCGATCCCGATATCCAGTTGAGGTTCTCTCCCAAAAATCTAGGCCCGGCGCCGCTCGCAGGGCGCCCCGAGCCGGGTAATTATGCCAAGGGGAAAGACCGATTCGACGGCGGCAGCCAAAGGCCGCCCGTCAACCGACGGTTGGGTTGGCCGCCGTTTCGAAGGTTCCGATCGGCTCGAGCAACGGCGTCACGCCGCTGGAACGCTGGACTTGGCCGCCGAGAACCGAGAGCATATCTTCCAGGCGCTCATAGCCGCGGTCGATATACTCGAGCCCGATGATCTCGGTCTCACCTTGCGCCGCGAGACCCGCCACCACCAGGGCCGCGCCGGCACGAATGTCGGGTGCTTCGACGGGGGCTCCCGAGAGCGGGTTGCCGCCTTTGACGAGCGCCGTGTTGTTTTCCATTGCGACCCGGACGTCGGCGCCCATGCGAACCAATTCGTTGACGTACGAGAAGCGCGCGTTGAAGATCGTCTCTTCGACGACGCTGGTTCCGGGCGCGGTGCACAAGAAGCTCAACATCTGTGGTTGCAGGTCAGTCGGAAATCCCGGATGGGGTGCGGTCAAAATGTCGGTGCCGCCGGTGATGCGTTCCGCCTGCACGCGAATCCAATCGGTGCCGTTGGTCACTTTCACACCGCACTCGCCGAGTTTGAGCATGAAGGCCGCAAGTTGCTCGGGACGGCAGCGGTTGACGGTGACGTCGCCGCGCGTTGCAACGCCGCTCAGCAAGAGCGTACCGGCGACGATTCGATCGGGAATGATCTCGTATTCGACGCCGTGCAGTTCGCGTACGCCCTCGACCACGAGCGTGTCGGTACCCTGGCCCTTGATCCGAGCGCCCATCGCGACGAGAAAATCTGCGAGGTCCACGACTTCAGGTTCCATCGCGACGTTGACGATCGTCGACGTACCTTCGGCCAGCACCGCCGCGAGCATCGCATTCTTGGTCGCGCCGACGCTCGGCATGCGGAAGTCGATCGTCGCGCCGCGCAGGCGGCCGCGCTTCGTTTCGGCGATCAGATAGCCGTGCGCGTTCGAAACTTTTGCGCCGAGCGCGCGAAAGGCTTGCTCGTGCATATCGGTCGCTCGCGTTCCCAGAATGCAGCCGCCGGGCAATGGCACCTCGGCCCGGCCGAAGCGTCCGAGCAGCGGTCCGACCAAGTCGAATGACGCCGCAAGCTTTCGCACCAGCGTGTAGGGTGCCCGATTCGAGGCGACGTTGGAACTGTCGATCGTGATCGTCTCGGCATCTTCCGAACGTAAGCGCGCGCCGAGCGCTTCGAGCAGCGACCACATGACCGAGACATCGGTGATGCGCGGCACGCGGCGCAGCGTGACCGGCGTTTTCGCCAGCAGCGCCGCGGCCATGATCGGCAGCGCCGCATTCTTTGCGCCGTGCGTATCGACGCTGCCGGTGAGCGTGTGTCCTCCGCGGACGCGCAGCGTTGTCTCGAGTCGATCGAGTACGTTCACGCTAGCCTGTATTCGCAGGCTCGGCCCGGCTCTCCGCCAACGCGGCCGGCCCCCGGCGTTGGGCCAACAGCCCGAGCACGAGCGCGATGAAACAGAAGAACGCCGAGATGGCGCCGGTCCAGCTCGTGCCGTAGGTCGCGAGGATCGCGGTCGAGATCGCCGGCATCACGATGCCGGCGATCGATTCGAGCGACGACCCGACGCCCAGAACCGTGCCGCGCACGTGTTCGGGTGAGGCTTCGGTAAGCAACGCCGGCAAGGTTGCATTGGTAAAGCCGAGCGCGACTGCGAAGATGACCATAGCGAGCACGAGCGTCAGCACGCTATGCGCGAGCGGCACGACCAGAAAGAAGAGACATGCCGCGGCAAATCCGAGATTTGAGACGCGCCGCACGCCGAGTCCGTCGGTCGCGCGGCCGACTCCGCCAAGCTGTACGACGATACTGAGAACGCCGAACGTCGCGAAGAGATAGCTCGTCTGCGAAGCGCCGAAGCCGAGTAACGAGCGGATGACGAGCGCGAAGACGGCGAACCATGCATAGAGGCCGAGCGAGTAGGCAAGTTTCTGAATGAGAATCGGCGAGATCTTTTTGTCGCCGAGGTAGCGGAAGATATCGGCGAACGTCGCGGATTTCGCGGTCTCGGCTTTTGCGGCGACCTTTTCGGGCAAGGTGAAGATCGTCAGCAGCAGCGTTACCACTTGCAAGCCGGCGGCGAACAGAAACGGCGTCGTGTATCCGTACTTCGCGAGCAGCAAACCGCCGGCTGCGGGTCCCAGCACGAATCCGGCGCTGAACGCCGCGCCGACATACGCGAACGCGCGCGCGCGTTGCCCGGGATCGACGCGGTCGGAGACGTAGGCCTGGGTCACGCTGATGTTCCCGCCCGAGAAACCTTCGACGATGCGCGCCACGAAGACCCAGACGAGCGTAGGCGCGAAGGCGAGCATCGCCCAGCCGATCGTCGCGCCGATCTGACTGACGATCAGCACGGATTTGCGCCCGATGCGATCGCTCAGATTTCCCCACAGGGGCCCGCCGATGAACTGACAGAACGCAAAGGTCGCAAACAGGATGCCGACCGTAACGTCCGACGCGCCGAAGTGCAGCACGTAGTACGGCAGGATCGGGATAAGGATCGAGAAGCCGAGGATATCGACGAAGGTGATGCCGAGAATCGGCAACAGTGTTTTGAACAAAGGCTAGCCGCGCCGGCCGGCGAGGCTGCGTTCTCCCCGTTTTTTGGTCATGCCGAATGCCGTCATCACGATCAGATCGCGCACGGGTTCGGGCAGACGTGCCACGAGCAGGCGAATCCGGGCGTCGCTCCCAACCAGATACCGCGCGCGCGGCCGTCGCGCGAAGAGCGCGCGCTCGATCACGCGCGCGACCGCTTCGGGCAGGATCGCATTCGCCTCATGGCGCTCCGCCAAGCGCACGACGCTGCGAATCATTGCGTCGTACTCCGAACGCGTCTCCGGCGCGGCCCCGTACATGATCTTGAGGCTCGCCTCGGCCGAGCGACGCCAGAACGGGGTCTTGACCGAACCGGGTTCGACGATCGAGACGGCGACGCCGAACGGGCGCAGTTCGAGGCGCAGCGCGTCGCTCGCAGCTTCCAGGGCAAACTTCGATGCGGAGTAGGCACCCATGAACGGTGCGGCGAGTTTTCCGCCGATCGAACTGACGTTCACGATACGTCCGCCGCTCTCGCGCAAGAGCGGCAAGAACGTTTGGATCGCTGCGATCGCGCCGAAGAAATTGACGTCGAACTGTTTGCGCAGTTCCTCGAGCGGTAAGAGTTCGAACGGGCCTCCGAGTGCGACGCCGGCGTTGTTGACCAATCCGTCGAGACGGTACTCGCGCAGACTCTCGATCTTGGCGCGCGCGCGGAGGAGCGAACCTTGATCGACGACGTCGATCAGCATCGGCCGAATATTACCGGCGCCTTCGCGCAAGAGCTTCTCACCGTCGATTTGGCGACGGATTCCAGCGAAGACGATCGTCCCACGACGCGCCATGCGCAGCGCGGTCGCAAAGCCGATGCCGCTCGAAGCGCCGGTAATGAGCACGGCCGCCTGGCGGCGCAAACTCGAACCATGCTCCTTCGTCGAGCCGTTGGACGTCGTGATAGCCATCATGCGCGCGAGCCCTCGGGACGGCGCGGCAGCATCACAATCGCGATCTGGGACATGACCGGGTCTCCGTCCTGGTTAAGCGTCTGCATCGAAAAGTGTGCGATGCCGCTCGGTTTGTCGGGCTTGGCGTGCATTCTTGTCACTTCAACCTCGACCCGCAGGGTATCGTTTGCGAAGACCGGCTTGAGCCAGCGCAAACCGTCGACGCCCATCCCAACGCCGCCGCGCGAACCGAAGACGCCGCTTTCGACGATGAGCCGCATCGTGATGGCGGTCGTCTGCCAGCCGCTCGCGATCAGCCGGCCGAAGATCGTCGCCTTCGCCGCCTCGGGATCGAGATGGAAGACCTGCGGGTCGTATTCGCGAGCGAAGGCGATGATGTGCTCTTGCGTCAGCGTGAACATACCCGTCTCCAGACGTTCGCCGACGGTCCAATCTTCGAAGTACCGGTCCACGGCCAGTGCTTGCCCGCCCGCCGGACGCGTCCTGCGTGCGCTAGACTATGACGCGAGTTTGGCCGGGAGGTACGAACCGTGTTCCAGTTCGTCGACGATCGTGGGTGCAGTTGGCGACCAGCCCAGATCGCGCTTGGCGCGCGCGGCGCTGACGCGTTGATCGAGCATCAAGCACTCACCGAACGGACCGAGCAACTCGGGTTGGACCATCGTGGTCTTGCCGCCGGCGCCCGCACCGCGGCTCGCCGCTTCGGCGATCTCGCGCACGCTGAATGAAGAGTCGTCGACCGCGTTGTAGACCGCGCCCGGCTTGCCGCGTTCGGCGACGAGGGCGGTCAGGAGCGCCAAATCTTGGCGTCCGATCGTGGCCCAGGAGTTGAGACCCGGACCAACCATCGTCGTCGCTCCCCGGTCGCGCGCCGATTGTGCGAACATCGCCGGAATCCCGCCGCCATCGCCATAGACGATGCCGGCGCGAACGACGTGTCCGCGAATTCCGATCTTCACCATGTTCTGCACCATGCGTTCCAAGTCGGGGCGCTTGGCGACGAGGGCCGGTGGTTCGAGCGGCGCCGCTTCGTCGGCGACGTCACGCGTGTTTCCGTAAACCCACGCGCCGCTCATGAAAAGAAACGTACGCTCCATGCCGGCCATCGTGCGCGCAATCGTCCGCACCGCGTGCAGATCGACGGTGTACGGATCGGCATCGGTGGACTGAACGCAGTAGATCACCATCTCGGCCGCTTTGACCGGTTCGATCAGCGTGTGCGGGCGCGCCGCGTCGCCGGCCACGACTTGCGCGCCCGAGGCTTGCAGCTTCATCCTGGCGACATCGCTGCGCGCGGTCGCCACGGTTTGGTGACCGCGCAACCGGAAAGCGCGCTCGACGGCGCTCCCGACGTAGCCCGTCGCCCCGATGATGAGGACATTCATACCTCATTGTCTTCGGCCAATCCGAACCGGTTTTGGAGCGTTTTGGCTGAAACCGCTCGGTTTGGATGCAGGTTGGGCCGGATGATGGGCGTGGGGGGACGCGGTCCGATGGCCGCTGCGATCGCGGTTTTCTACATCTTTTTGTGGGCTTCGGCGTACGTTCCCAGCAAAATCGCCTCGATCGAGAGCCCGCCGCTCTGGTTCTTGGTGGCACGCTTCGGGGTGGCCGGGATTGTTCTCGGGGTGGTCGCGCTCGGGCTGCACAAGCCGGCGCCGGGCTCCCCGCGCGCCTGGCTCGTGGCTTGTGTGCTCGGCATCCTGGCCAATGCGCTCTACCTCGGCCTGACGTACACGGCGATGCACCGGCTCTCGGCCGGGATGGCGGCGATCGTCGCCAGCACCAATCCGCTCGTGCTCGGACTGCTCGCCCCGCGCCTCTTAGGCGAGCGGATGACCTGGCTAAAGGCGGCCGGCTTGGTCCTCGGTTTCGGCGGCGTGGCCGGCATCGTGCTGGCCCGCGCCGGGTTGCCGTCAGCGTTGCCGTTCGACGCGGGGCTGGCGTTTTGCGGTGTGCTTTCGAGCGTTGCCTCGACGTTGCTCTTCAAGCGCTGGGGCACGCAACAGAGTCTGGTCGCGATCAACGCGATTCAATTGCTGGCCGCGGCGGTCGTCTTGATACCGGTCGCGGTCGTCGTCTCGGGCGCTCCGCACCTAACGCTTACGCCGGAGTTGGTTGCATCCTTCGTGTATCTGGTTCTCGTGTTAAGCGTCGGAGCGTCGCTGATCTGGTTTTGGCTCTTGCGCCACGGCGAGGCCAGTCGCGTCAGCGCCTACTACTATCTGACGCCGATCTTCGGGCTCGCGCTCAGCGCGCTGATGTTGCACGAACCGGTCGGGCTGCGCGACCTCTTCGGCCTGGCGGCGATCGCCGGCGGGATCGCCCTCGTGCAACGCAGTTGAACATCCTCGGGGGCGCGCGGACGCGTTACGGTATTCTGGCGCTGGTGACGACCGCCCAAGTCGGTGCATCGCTCGTACAACAAGGGCTTGGTTCGCTCGGACCGTTTCTGACGTCGGCGTTTAGGCTCAGTCACGTGCAGCTCGGTTTGCTCACCGGTTTGATGATGGCGGGAGCGACGGGCGCCGTTGCGTTCTCCGGACTGGCGGTCGACAAGTACGGCGAACGCCGGGTCATTTTAGCGAGCGGTCTGTTGATGGGTTGGGCCCTGATCATGGCCGCGCTCGTGCAGTCGTACGTCTGGCTGGTTGCGTGGATGGCCGTCGTCGGCGCCGGTTATGCGGCGTCGACGCCGGCCGGAGGCCGCGCGATCTTGTTGTGGTTCGCGCGCGATCGCGGGGCCGCGATGGGGATTCGCCAGATGGGCGTTCCGCTCGGAGGTTTTCTGGGGGCACTCATTCTGCCGGCATTGGCTACGACGGGTGGATACCAAAACGCGCTCGTCGCGGGCGGCGTCTTGACCGCGCTTCCGTCGGTGGCGGCTGCGATCTGGTATCGCGAGCCGGAGGGCCATGCGTTCGGCACCCGCCGCATGCGGGCGTTGCTCATTTCGATGTTCGCGATCGCGCGCGACACGCGGTTGGTCTACGTCACGCTGACCTGCATGGCCCTCGGCGTCGCGCAGGCGAACCTGCTGACGTTTCTCGCCTTGACGCTGGTGCACGATGCGAAGTTCGGCATCGCGCTGGCGGCTGCCGGGCTTGCCGTCGCACAACTGGGAGCGATGGTCGGACGCGGCGGCTGGGGCGTATTGAGCGACCGAGTCTTCGGCGGAGATCGCATCGTGCCGCTCATGTGCTCCTGCGTGATCGTAACGATCGCGGCGTCGACGATTTCGTCGCTGCCGGAGCACGCCGTCGCACTTGCGTTCAGCGCCGCATTCGTGCTCGGGTTTAGCGGCGCCGGCTGGAACGGACTGTTCTCGGCCGCGCTGGTCGAAATCGGTGGACCGGAACGAGCCGGCAGCGCGCTCGGCATCGCGCTGACCGGGATCTACGGGATGGGAATCGTCGCGCCACCCCTGTTCGGGGCGCTGGCGGATGCCCGCGGTTTTCATACCGCGTGGTTGGCGCTGGCCGCGATCGCACTGCTCGGACTCGTCCCGGCGTTGTTCGCCAGGCGTGCGATCGCGCGGTACGGAGTCAGTTTGAAGTTGGAGGTTTGATGGAGATCGATTTGAGCGGACGTACCGCACTCGTCACCGGGGGGTCGCGCGGCATCGGTGCCGCGATCGTTCGCGCGCTACACGGCTGCGGCGCTTCGGTCTACTTCACGTACGTTGCGGAACGCGAACGCGCGGAGGAGCTGGCGCGCGAGCTGGGCGAGCGCGTGACGACGGCACGCTGCGATATCGCCGACGGCGCGTCACTGCCCGCGTTGATCGACGATTGCGTGAGGCGCTTTGGCCGGCTCGACGTCCTCGTCAACAATGCGGCGAGCTTCGAGGAGAACCCGTTCGACGGCGACGATTACGAACGCTGGCGTGCCGGTTGGCAGCGAACCTTCGCGATCAACCTCTTCGGCGCTGCGGACCTCACGTTTCTGGCACTGCGCAAAATGCGGGCCGCGCAAGCGGGCCCAAACGGCGTACGCGGCCGGATCGTCAATATCACGTCGCGGGCCGCGCATCGCGGGGAGCTCTCATTTGCGGATTACGGCGCGAGCAAAGCCGCGCTCGTCAACCTCACGAAGTCGCTCGCACGCGCGTGCGCCCTGGACGGCATCGTTGCCTTTTCGGTCGCGCCCGGTTTCATTGCGACCGAGATGGCCGAGGTCGAGCTCGCGCGCCGCCGCGCGGAGGTCGAGGCCGAGATTCCTTCCGGACGGATCGGCACGCCCGAGGAAGTCGCGAACCTCGTCGCATTTCTCGCGTCGGGTTTGGGCGACTACGCGACCGGCACGACGCTCGATATCAACGGCGCTTCGTACGTGCGCTGAGCCAGGGACCGGCCACCACTCGGCGAACTGTCGCGCTCTTGCCCTGGTGGCGGAATTGGTAGACGCGCTGGTTTCAGGTACCAGTACTCGCAAGGGTGTGGGGGTTCGAGTCCCTTCCTGGGCATAGAACGTGGCGGTGTCGATACTGGTATCGTCTGCCACGTTTTTGATGTAGCGTCACCGTCCGATCCGGAGTAGCCTACTTCGCGTCGTCCGCGGCCCTGACGATGACCTTGGCTTTCATGAACGCGTGGTACGCGCAGGAGTACTGATACGTTCCCGGCGTCTTGAAAGTGAACGTCCACTTGGCGTTCTTGTCCATGTTGCCGGAATCAAAGGCCTTCGGCGTATCGGAAGACGTGACGGTGTGCGCGACGTCGTCGTCATTGGCGAAGGTGACGGTCGTGCCGGCCAGGATCGTCAAGGTCGCCGGTTTATACGCGAAGTCTTTGGTGCGCACGACGATCGGCGCGGCGCTGGCCGCGGGCGCCGGCGCATCGGCGGCCCGAGCGGCGTTCGGGGCGGCGTGCATCGTCCACAGGCCGGCCGCGAGCGCCGTGCCGATGAACGCGAACAATAGTCTCTTCACGATCGATGAGGGCTCCTGTGGAAAACGGGCGTGTTCCCATTGAACGTCACCCGAGGCGAAATGGTTTGCGTGCGATCCGAACTACGTCTTGCCGTTCGCAGACATCAGGTAGTCGACGATCTTGTCGACGTCGCCGTCGGCGATCGTTGCCTTGTAGGCGTTGCGCATCTTGTTGACTTCGGCGGTCCACTGCGTCCTCGAGAGCGCCGGCTGGTTGTAGACGTAGTCGGCGCCGTGACAGATCAAGCAGTTGGTTTGCGCGGTGGCGACGTTCGGTCCCGGTTTGAAGTCGACCGTGGTGGCCGGTAACTTGATCGTGACGACCTGTGGATTCGAGGCCGCATGCGCACGCAGCGAAAGTAGTCCTGCCGCAGCGAGCCCTACGGCGAGCGCGATCCCTGCAATCGGCGCGCGCATCAGACGGTCACCTTGTAGGTCTCGATGTTGCTGCGCAGATAGCCGGATGGATTCCAGACCGGCACGTTCGTCTGTGTCTCGCCGCTATTCGTCGTGGCGCGACACGCGAGCGTATACGGTCCCGCGCCGGGCGGCGTCCAGGCGATCTGCCATTTTCGGAAGCTATAGGGTCCGAGATCGCGACCGAGGATCGCCGGCATCCACGTCGCGCCGCCGTCGGACGAAAGTTCGACCGTCTTGATTCCTCTGCCCGAATCAAACGCGATGCCGCGCACCGTCTGAACTCCGGCCGGCAGCTTGTCGCCGTCCGCGAAGTTGGTCACGAACGAGCGAACGCGAAGTGTATTGATGGGAATCGTCGGATACCCGGTTTGATCGGGCGTGACCGTGTTGCCCGGCGTGTCCGGTATGCGGTACGCAGTCTTCATCCAGAAGTTGTCGTCGACGTGGTCGATGACTTCGATATTCGCGAGCATCTTCACCCAATACGTGGCGAACCAGCCTGGCACGATCAGCCGAACCGGAAAACCGTTGAGCAGCGGAAGCGGTGCTCCATTCATATCGTATGCGACGATGATATCGGGATTCGTCGCAAAGTTGATGTCGAGCGCTTTCATGAACTGCGGCGTCGCCGGCAGTATGCCGTGATCGAGCCCGGTGAAGCGAACTTGTTTCGCGTTGGCGCCGACACCGGCTTTGGTCAGAAGATCTTTCAAACGCACGCCGCGCCAGCGCGCGTTGCCCATCCCGCCGTTGGCCCATTCGCCGCCGGCGACGCGTGGCGCGAAAAAACCGCGGCTGTTGCCCGAGCATTGATTGACGGCGACGACCTCGGTCGCCGGAAAATCGCGGCGCAGTTGGTCGACGGTAAACGTCAGCGGCATTGTGACCAACCCGCCGACGTTGAGCCGGAACGTGCCGAGATCGACGGTATCCGGAACTCCCGCGAGATGCCAGCGTACGTAAAAGGCATCGTTGGGCGTTAGTTCCGAGCCGTCGAAGACATTGAACGGCGTTTCGAGGATCGGTGGTCGCGTCGACTGCACGATCAGTTCCCGCTTCTGCGGAAACTTCGCGAGCGGGCGCCGTCCGTTCGTCATCGGGAGATCGACGAAGCCGCCGGCCGCGATGGCTGCGGATCCGCTCGCGACGAGCGTGCCGGTCGCGGCGGCGGAAGCGAGGAATCTGCGACGAGATTGCGTCATTCGGCTACCTCCGTTTGCGTTGGATTTGTCCGAATGCGGGGGAGACCCTGTGCCGCGAGTCCCCGGCACCCGACGTAGTGGGCAGGCGGGTTCCCCGCTGTGCATTAGAATGGTAGGCATCGTGGTGAAGCGAGAGTTCGGGCGTGCCTGAGACCATCGTCAAGGTGACCCTCCCCGAGATGGGCGAGTCGGTCACGGAGGGCTCGATTGTCGAGTGGCGGGTCAAGCCGGGCCAGTGGATCGAGGCCGGCGAGACGCTGGTCGATATCACGACGGACAAAGTCGACGTCGAAGTGCCCGCCCCTGCGGCCGGCGTCGTCAAAACGCTGCTCGCCGAAGAAGGCGCGACGCTCGCCGTCGGCGCAGGGCTCGCCGAGATCGATACAGCCGCACCCAAACCAGAGGGTGCCGCCCAAGCGGCCCCGGCGCCAAGAGCCGACTCGCCGAAACCTCAGAACCCTTTGCCAAGCCCCGCCGCGACGAATGGGGCGTCGCGGACGGGCGGTGCGGCATCCTACGGCGCGCGCCGTCTGGCCGAACGCGAACAGCTCGACATCACGAAAATTGCCGGCAGCGGACCCGACGGTCTGATTCTGCGCGCGGATGTTCTGCGCGCGATGGCTTCGCCCGCAGTCCGGGCTGCAGCGCCCCAACCGCCCCTCGCGCGCGGTGCGAAGGTGACGCCGCTGCGGGGTCCGGCCGCGTCGCTGGTCGGGTACATGGAAGCGAGTCTCACTATTCCGACCGCGACGAGTTTGCGTACGTTGCAAGTCGCCGCGCTCGAACTGCGCCGCGCCGAACTCAACGCGGCGCTCAAGGCTGCCGGCCGCGGCGAGAAGGTCTCGTTCACGCACTTGATCGCGTTCGCGCTCGTGCAGGCTGCGCGCCAAGAGCCGGCGATCGTCGCGTCGTTCCGGCGCGACGATGGCACGCCGAGCCGCGTCGAGAGTGGCATCCATCTCGGGCTCGCCGTCGACACGCAGCGTAAGGACGGCGCGCGCTTTCTGGTCGTGCCGGTCGTCAAGAACGCCGACACATTGGATTTCGCCGCATTTCGCGCCGCCTACGAAGATCTGGTCGCGAAGGCGCGCGATAACAAACTTGCGGCCGACGATCTGAGCGGAGCGAGCTTTACGCTGACCAATCCCGGCGGCATCGGGACCGTCGCCTCGGTGCCGCGTTTGATGCCGGGACAGGGCGCCATTATCGCCGCGGGCGCGATCGGCTATCCGGCCGGCTTCCAACACGCGAAGGAACCGGCTCTCAAGCAACTTGGCGTCGAGAAGACGATGACCTTGACGAGCACCTACGATCACCGCGTGATTGCGGGCGCGCAGTCGGGCGAGTATCTGAGGCGGGTCGACGAGTTGCTGCAAGGCGCGAACGGTTTTTACGATTCGATCTTTGCAAGCCTCGGGCTCGAGCCGGGTCGTGCCGCGCGCGCCGCGCAAGCGGCGGCACCGGTCGCCGTGACGGAGTTGGCTCCGGCCGCGCCGCGCGAGATGGAAGCGTACTCCGATGAACTCTTGCGCGCCGTTGCGGCCGGGATGTCGATCGTTTCGTCGTATCGCCGTCACGGGCACTTGGCCGCGACGCTCGATCCGCTCGGAGCGCAGCCACCGGGCGATCCGGCGCTCGACGCGCACACGTACGGTCTGACGCCGTCGATCATGTCGGCGATCCCTGCGTCGATTCTGCGCACGAAGTTGAAGGGCAGCACGCTGGCCGAGATCGTCGGCGAGTTGCGACGCACATACAGCTCCACGATCGCGTACGAGATCGAGCACATAGCGAACATCGAACAACGCGAGTGGCTGCGCGACTACATCGAGTCGGGAATGCACGTCGTTCCGCTTTCACCGGAGAACGCGCGCAACGTGCTCGCGCGCTTGACGAGAGTCGAGACGTTCGAACGGTATCTGCGTAAGACGTACTTGGGCCAGAAGACATTTTCGATCGAGGGTCTGGATATCACGGTCGCGATGCTCGAAGAGATGGTCAGCGCGCTCGCCGACGACGGAACGCAGACGGCGGTCGTCGGCATGGCGCATCGCGGCCGCCTCTCGACGATCACCCACGTGGTCAATCGGCCCTACGAAGAAATTTTGGCGGAGTTCGAAGCCGCCGACGGGCGCGGCGAGGGCGACGACGATCAGGATGCGACCGGCGATGTCAAGTACCACCACGGCGCGAGCGGAACGTATCTCACCGCCGGCGGGCGCGAGATCGCGGTCGAGTTGGCCGCAAACCCGAGCCATCTCGAGGCCGTCGACGGCGTGGTCGAGGGACGAACGCGCGCGCGCCAGACCAATCACACTACACCGCAGGCGACGCTCGAGATCGGCCGGGCCGCTCCGATTCTGATCCACGGCGACGCGGCGTTCAGCGCTCAGGGCGTCGTCGCGGAAGTCCTCAACCTGCAAGGGCTCGCCGGATATGCGACCGGCGGCACGCTGCACATCATCGCCAACAACCAGATCGGCTTCACGACCGATCCGAGCGATGCGCGTTCGACGCGTTACGCCTCCGATTTGGCAAAAGGTTTCGACGTTCCGATCGTTCACGTCAACGCCGACGACGTCGAGGCGTGCATCGCTGCCGTTCGCTTGACGCTCGATTTCCGCCGCCGCTTCGGCCACGACGCCATCATCGACGTGATCGGTTACCGCCGCTTCGGGCACAACGAGACCGACGAGCCCGCATACACCCAGCCCGACATGTACGAGCGCATCAAGACGCACCCGACGGTACGCGAACTGTACGCGCAGCGTCTGATCGCGCAGAGCATCATTACCTCGGAAGAAGTGAACGCGCTGGTCGCGCAAGCGACGGCGCGGATAACCGAAGCACAGAAGACCGTGAAGACCGGCGTCTGGCGTCCCGCGGCAAACCCCGTCGCGCCGAATGGTGCGGCCACGTCTTCGGCCGTGCTCGACACCACGGTGTCGCGCGAGAAACTGCTGGCTTGGAATGACGATCTGGTTGCGGTGCCGGCGACCTTTACGGTACATCCGAAGCTCGCTCGCCAACTCGAGCGCCGTAAGGCCGCATTCGCGAGCGAGGGCGAAGCCGATTGGGGTCTGGCGGAGTCGCTCGCGTTCGCCTCGCTGCTCGCGGAAGGCACGCCGATCCGTCTGACCGGTCAAGACACGCAGCGCGGCACGTTCAGCCACCGTCACATCATGCTGCACGATCCCAAGACCGATCTGACCTACGCGCCGATTCAGCATCTCGCCGGCGGCCTCGCATCGTTCGAAGTCTACAACAGTCCGCTCTCGGAGTACGCGTGTCTCGGTTTCGAATACGGCTACAGCGTCGAGCTGCCGAAGGCGCTCGTTCTGTGGGAAGCGCAGTTCGGCGATTTTATGAACGGCGCGCAGATCATCATCGATCAATTCATCGCGGCCGGGCAGGCCAAGTGGGGCGAGACTTCGCGTCTGGTCTTACTGTTGCCGCACGGCTACGAAGGCGCGGGACCCGAACATTCGAGCGCTCGCATCGAACGCTTTCTGCAGCTTTCGGCCGAAGGCAACGTGCGCGTCGCCAACTGCTCGAACGCCGCGCAGTACTTTCACTTATTGCGCCTGCAAGCGCTCACTCCGAAAGCTTTGCCGCTCGTCATCTTCACGCCGAAGAGCCTGCTGCGGCTCAAGGCCGCATCGGCCGGCATCGACGAGTTGAGCGGCGGCCGCTTCCGGCCCCTCATCGACGACCCGCGCTTCGCGCAGGACCGCTCGGCGGTCGAGCGCGTCTTGATGTGTTCGGGTAAGATCTATTACGATCTGATCGGTAACGCAGCGTACGACGCGATGAAGAAAACCGCGCTCGTTCGCTTGGACCTGCTCTCGCCGCTGCCGCTCGATGAGATCCTGGAACTGCTCGGCTCGTATCCGAATCGCAAGCGCGTGGTTTGGGTTCAGGAAGAACCGAAGAACATGGGCGCGCGCGCGCACGTTCGGCGCCGGCTGGTCGAGCGCTTACCGGACGGCGTCGCCGACGTCGAGTACGTCGGCCGCTCCTACCGCGCGAGCCCGAGTGAAGGGTATGGCGGGGCTCACGCGGTGGAGCAAGAGCGCATCGTCAAAGAAGCGCTCACCGAAACGTAGCTAGCTCGCGGGGCGGCGCATCGCGCGCAGTTTGTCCGGCGATGCTAGCAACTGCAGGACCGTGCGTCCGGCATCGAGTTGCCCGCCGCCGCCGGGTCCCGGCGAGCGCATCGCATCCGGCGCTGCACTCGGCTCGGTCGGGGGTAAGAGCCCGCGGCGCGTCTCGTTCAGTCTTGCTTGGATGTCGAGTACCGATTTGGTTTCGCTCGGCGACAACACGGCGTCGATCGTCTTGATGGTGTCGAGCGCCGGCAGGGTCCCGGCGTTGAATTGATCGATGCTGGCTTGCACCTTGGTCAGATGGTCCGGACTCAAGGCTTTGATCAAGACTGCCTTCGCGTCGGCGCGAGCGGCTTCCATTTTGGCGCGAACGTCGGTCGGCGGGCCGGCGGGTGCCGGCGGGGGGTCGGCTGATACGGCGATCGGCGCGAGCATGAGAGCGAGCGCGATGGCGGCAAGTATTTTACGCATAACCCGACGGTAACCCGAGACCCTTATACAATCCTGGGAGCGGCCACGAACCTAACGCGAACCTAACCTTCGGGATTTTCGCGTTGCGCCAAGAGCGAGCTCATGATCTGCGCCGTCGAGCGATCTTCCTGACGCTCTGAAACGGCGAGCGCATCGATCGCGCCCGCGACATCGGCGGCCGGGCGGTTTTGGCTCATCTTCCATTTACCGACCAAGCGCTCGATCGGCATGCGCAGGCCGACGATGCCTTTCAATTGCGAATCGATGAATTCGCGCGGCGCGTCCGCCACCGCCCAGGGCGCTGGCCGGCCCTGCTCGTTCGTCTCGGTCAAGCGCGTCACCAGATCGCGCAAACGTTCGGCATCCTCGAAGATCTCGGCGCGACCGTGCGCGTGGATCGCGACGTAGTTCCACGTCGGCACGACCTTCCCGGTCTCGCGCGTGGTCGCATACCACGCGGGCGATACATATGCGTGCGGCCCCAGGAAGATCGCGAGTGCTTCGGTCTGCGGCGTCAGCACGCGCCAGTGTGGATTCGCGCGCGCGAAATGAAAGAGCAGCGTGCCGTTTGCACCGGGACCGGATTCCAGCAGCATCGGAACGTGACTTGCGATCAGCCCATCGGCGCTTTGAGTGACGATCGTGGCAAACGGAGATTGCCGGATGGCCTCGTGCAGCTGCGCGATGTCATCGAGCGCGAAGTGCGCGGGGACGTACACGTCAGCGCGCCGCTGCGGGCGTGATCTCCGAGAGGATGAAGGCGTAGTTGAACGCGGTCTCCTTGAGCGCGTCGTAGCGTCCGGATGCCCCACCGTGACCCGCTCCGAAGTTGACCTCGAGCAGCAACGGATTGTGGCCGGTATTGAGCGCGCGTATCTTAGCGACGAGTTTCGAGCCTTCCCAGTACGGGACTTGGCTATCGTTGATCGAGACGCGCACCAGCATCGCCGGATACGCTTGCGCCGTGACGTTGTCGTAGGGCGAGTAGCGCATCATGTAGTCGTAGTCGGCCTTCACGTTCGGATTGCCCCACTCGAGATACTCGGCCGTCGTCAGCGGCAGGCTTGGGTCGAGCATCGTGTTCATCACGTCGACGAACGGGACGGCCGCGACGACTGCTTTAAAGAGGTCGGGCCGCATATTCGTCACCGCGCCCATCAGCAGACCGCCGGCGCTGCCGCCCAGAATCGCGAGCCGGTCCTTCGAGGTATAATGCGCGCCGACCAGATACTCCGTGCAGTCGATGAAGTCGGTGAAGGTGTTCAGCTTATGCATCAGGTGACCCGACGTGCGCCAAGCCTCGCCCAATTCTCCGCCGCCGCGGATCATCGCGTTAGCATAGACAACTCCGCGATCGAGCAGCACCAGACGCGAGGCCGCGAACGTCGGATCGGTCGAACTCCCGTACGAACCGTAGCCATAGAGGAGCATCGGCGCCGAGCCGTCAAGCATGGTGCCGCGCTTATAGACGAGCGCGATCGGAACGTGCGTGCCGTCGCGCGCGGTCGCGTACTTCAACTCCGAGACGTACGCTGAAGCGTCGTAGCCGGGAACCTCGGTTTGCTTGAGGAGCGTGCGTTTGCCGGTCTTCAAATCCAGATCGAAGACCGAATTCGGCGTGACGAGCGACGTGTAGCTATAGCGGAACGTCGTGCTGGAATGTTCACGGTTCGCCGAGGGAAATGCGGTATGCACTATCTCGGGAAACTCGACCTGCGAGCGTTTACCCGTTTTGAAATCGAGCAACTCGAGGCTCGCGAAGCCGCCCGTGCGCTCGGAGATGACGGCATAGTCGTCGAAAACGGTTAAGCCGGTGAGGTGCACGCCGGCACGCTGCGGGACGATTTCGCTCCAGTGCGCTTCGTCCGGCGTCCGTAGGGGCGCGCTAACGACCCGGTAGTCCTCGGCTCCGCGGTTGGTCAGGATCAACCAGCGGTCGCCGTGATGCTCCACATGATAGCGATGGTCGATTTGCCGCGCGATCAGGACCTTGAGCGGGTCCGCCGGCCGATCGGCCTGGATATAGCGGGACTCGGTCGTCGACTTGCTGGCGGCGTCCAAGAAGATGAATTTCCCGTCGAGCGAACGATGCACGCCGATGTCGTAGAGCTCGTCCTTCTCGGTGTAGAGCACATCGCTTGAGGGAGCGCCCAACGTATGGCGCCAGAACGTGTCGTTGCGTTTGCTGACCTCATCCTCGGTGACGTAGAAGAGCGTCTTGTTATCCGACGCCCAGGCCGCGTCGTCAACGCGCGGGATACTCTCGCCCAGGCCGGCGCCCGTCGCCAGATTCTTCACGTGGAGCGTGTACTGGCGGTAACCGGTCGTATCGAGCGAGTACGCGAGGAGGTTGCCGTCGTCGCTGACCTCGTACAGGCCGAGTCCTAAGAACTTTTTGCCTTGCGCTAAGACGTTGAGATCGAGCGTGATCTCCTCGGGCGCATCGAGGCTGCCGCGCTTGCGCGCCAAGATCGGGTACTGTTTGCCCTCTTCCGTGCGCGAATAATAGTAGTAGTCTCCGTACTTATACGGAACTTGCAGGTCGCTCTGTTTGATGTGCGAGAGCATCTCGTCGTAGAGTCGCTGCTGCAACGCTTCCGTCGGTTTCATGACGGCGGCCGTGTAGGCGGTTTCCGCCTGCAAGTAGCTCGTGACCGCCGGATCGCTCTTCTGGCGGAGCCAGAAGTAGTCGTCGGCACGTTTATATCCGTTGATTTCGCTCGGATGTGCGATCCTCGCCGCGACGGGGGGCGTGGCGACCGCGGGATCGAGTGTGGCCGCGGCGGCCGTGCTAAAGGGAGACGACATCAAGACACCCGTGATGAGCAGCGAACATACAAAGCGCATAGCTCCGGGCTTACGCGGTCGCCACGGAAAATCTTTGAACTCGAGCGGCCTAGGGCGGCTGCGCCGCGAGAGCGACTTCCTGGCCGAATGAAATCTCGAGCATGTGTCCGTCGGGATCGGCGATGAGGGCCCAATATCCGACCGGATACCCGGAGTCGGTCGGTCCGCTCTTCAGGCGTTTCTCATCGCGCGCCAAGGCGCAGCGCTCGTCAACCGCCGCGCGGCTCGGAAGACCGATCCCGAGGTGCGCGTTTGGTCCGAGCGGGTTGCGAACCGGATCGGCCGCCTCGATCAGGACCAGGACGAAGGGTCGCGTCCGATCGCTGAGCCACACGACCCGTTTGCCGTCGTCACGCCGGCTGTGCACGATTCCCATCCGGGCGTAGCGCGCGTAAAAATCGACGCTAGCATCGATATCGTGCGCGTAGAGTGCGATGTGGGTAAAGCCGATATCGCTCACGCGGGCTCTATTCGGCGAACGGGATGTAAAGTTCCGGCTCGCGGCGCTCGGCGATTTTCTGGATGCCGTTCTTCCCGTAGCGCTCGAAGTGCGGGGCCGAGCGGTGAGCCTCGAGCGCGGCCTCGTCGTCGTACTGCTCGTAGATGAAGAACTTCGCCGGATCGTTCTTAGCGCGATGCACGACGTACATCCGGCAGCCGGACTCCCGGCGCGAGGCTGGGATCAACTCGCGGAAGTAGCCCGCGGCTTCCTCTTCGTGCCCGGCTTTGAAGACGTAGGTGACGGCCAGGGCGATCATCAGGCGGGCACGTACGTTCGCGGGCCGCCCGCGGCGACGATGGCGTCGGCGATCATGCGCTCGGCTTCCCCCGGATGACGCCAGCGGGATTGTGCGTCGGGATCGAGCGTATCGATTGGATCGAAGTAGACGAAGTGTTTGCCGGGCTTCACGCTCGGCGCGGAATAGACCGCGATGCCGTTCGAGCGATCGTAGTGATCGAAACTGTGGACGTCGCGCTTTCCGCCGCCGCCCGGAGCGTCGCAGATAAAGGTCGGCGTGTTGAAGCCGGCCGTCGAACCGCGCACGAATTTCTCGACGTCGATCGCGGTCGCAATCGAGGTGCGCAAGTCCTCGACGCCTTTCACAAGATCGTGCATGTAGACGTAGTAAGCGTGCACGTTGAGGTAGCCGAGGCGCTTCACCAGCAACTGCATCACTTCGGGATCGTCGTTCACGCCGCGGATCAGGACCGTCTGGTTGCGTACGGTGATACCGCGTTCGAAGAGCAGCCGCATCGCCTTCTCGGTGATCCAACTGACCTCGTTCGGGTTGTTGAAATGCGTGTGGATGACGACTTCCTTGCCGAGCGCGCGACCGCTGTCGACGACAGCGGTCACCGCATCCGTCCAAGCGTGATCGGTCAAAATCTTCATCGGCATGACGGCCGGCCCTTTGGTCGCGAACCGCATGCGGCGCACGTGCGGAATCGACAGGAGGGCGTCGCCGATCGTCGCGATCGATTTCGGCGCAAGCTGGTAGACGTCGCCACCGGAGATCACGATATCTTCGAGTTCCGGCCGCGAAGCTATGTAGTCGAATGCGTCCTGCCACTGTTTGGGGGTACGCGCCAGCGGAACTTTGTCGACGGATTCCGTGTCGGCGCCGATTGCGTACGAGCGCGTGCAGAAGCGACAGTATACCGGGCAGACGTTCAGCGGCAGAAACAACGCTTTGTCGACGTAGCGGTGCGTCAGGCCCGGCACCGGTGAATCCTCGAGTTCGTGGAGCGAGTCGAGCGTCAAGCGCGGATGATCGGGGAGCAGTTTCGACGCCAGCGGAATGAACTGCGTGCGGATCGGGTCGCTGTAGGGCCGCTCCCAATCGATCGACGCGATCATGTACGGCGAGACGCGCACCGCCATGGGCGCGCGCCGAAACCCTTCGCGCGCATCGCTGAAGAACGATGGTTCGACCAGCTCTTTGACGGTGGCGAGTAGCTCGTCCGCCGATTTGACGGAGTTCTGCCCTTGCCAGATGTGATCGAGGAACGTCGCCTCATCGATCTCGCGATACTTGGGAATCGAGCGCCAGAACTCGCCCTGACGCCAATTCGTGTGCGCGAACGCTTCCGGCCCGGCCGGCGGTTTGAGGTGGTGTTCGCGAACGACTGGTTCCATGTGGTCTTTCATGCGATGGGGGACGGAGAGACAAAGCGGTCGAGAAAATATGCCAAGACGGGTGGATGGTCGCGCAACATTTGCAACGCGATCGCCGCATGGTCCTTGGCGTACCCGTTGCCGACGATCATCGTGACGTCTTTCCCCACGCCTTCGGCGCCGAGCGCGGCGGCCGTGAACGAGGTGCACATCGAGAAGAAGTAGATCGTCCCGGCGTCTCTGGTGCAGAGGATCGATGCGAGTTCCGTTCCGGGCACGTTGACGCAGCTGATCGTCAGATCGGCGAGTTCGGGGAGCGTGGAAGCGACGCTCTCGAATGCGGCGAGCGGCTCGCGCGCGTCGGCGGCGACGAACGCGTCGACGTAGCCGTGGTCGAGCAACAGTCGTGCGCCGGCGGTCGCCGCATCGGGTGCGATACCGACGACGCGGCCGCTCGGGCCGACGCGTTCGCGCGCTGCAACGCAGGCAAGTATGCCGGATTTTCCGTCGGCGCCGAAGACGGCGACCGTCGCGCCAAGTGTCGCCAAGCGCCGAACCTGGGCCGGCGCACCGGCGACATCGAGAACGGCGAGCGCGACGTCGGCCGGAATATCGTCGGGCAAGATCGCGTATGTCCCGCTCGCGAAGAGCACGGCGCTGCCGCGAATCCAGATGCGGCCGCAGGCAGGATCCACGCGCAGAACTTCATCGATATGGAGCGGCGTCAGGGTGAGCGAGACGAGCGAGGCGATGCGATCGCCTTCGCGTAGATCGATCCGCTCGCGCAGCGCTGCGCCGATCGTTCGGACGCGGCCGATGAACATGCCGCCGCTTCCGGTCGCCGGATTGTGCTGCTTGCCGCGTTCGGCAACGAGCGCGATGACGTTCGCGGCGATGCGCGAGGGGTCGCCGTCGCACGCGCCGGCGATCTGCCTGAACGAAGCCGAGTCGATGTTGAGCGCATCGACATCGCAGAGGATCTCGTTCTCGTAGGCGACCGCGGTGGCGTCGAGACGCCACGCGCTCTGAGGCAAGACGCCCACAGGTTCGAGCACTCGGTGGCTTCCGAGGCGGCAGGCCTTTTCGCGTCTCACGCTGCGGGCGCGCGTTCGCCGACGAGATCGGCGAGCGGCAGACCTTCGCGCTCGAACGGCGTCGAGAGTACGATCGTCGTTTTGGTGCGCGCGATGCCGGCGACCACCTTGAGCCGCGACAGAAACGCGTCGAGGTGACCGGTCGAGCGAGTCAATACTTTGAGAACGAACGACTCCTCGCCCGCGACGCTGTGCACTTCCGCAACCTCGGGCAACGCCGCGACCGCCGATTGAAATGCGTCGTAACGAACTTCGGAAGTCGTGTAGACGCTAACGAACGCGGTCAATGCGATGCCGAGACGGCGTGCGTCGAGACGAGCTGTATAGCCTTTAAGATAACCGCGCGATTCCAAGCGCTTCACGCGATCGTGGACCGCCGACGAACCCAGACCGACGACAGCCGCCAATTCGGCGAAGGTCGAGCGCGCATTACGCTGGAGGCCTTCCAGCAGACGAAGGTCGAGCTCGTCGAGCTCAGGGTGATCGAACATGGGCTCCCGCCTGAACGTATCTTTGGTAGTGTCGATATATTCTAGCCGTTTATCCGGGAAAAGCAAGGAAGGGACGGTTGTTATCCGGTTCTAGATAGAAATCTCCGGCCAATTTTCGCAATCAGGCCGGCCTCCGGCGGCGCCGGATGAGCAGGCGCCCGGGAGAGCGCGGCGCACGTATCGCCGCGATGCTCGGCCTCTGGACTCGTCGGCTCGGCGTGGCGTTCGGCCTGATCGCGCTTCCTCTCGCCGCCGGCTGCGGCCGGCAGCCGCCGCCCGTTTCGACCGTACGCTTCGATATCTCCGCGGACCCCGGGACGCTCGATCCGCTCTTCGCACATGCGGATGCAGCCAACGTCGAGCAGCAGCTGGCGCACCTTGTCTTCGAACCATTCTTCGATCTCGATCCGCGCGGACGTCTGGTTCCCGAACTCGTCACGACCGTTCCAAGCGTGACGAACGGTGGAGTCTCGCCCGATGGGCGCACGATCGTCTACCACTTGCGGCGTGCCGTACGCTGGAGCGACGGCGAGCCCGTCACCGCGCGCGACGTACTGTTCACGCTGCACGCCCTGCTCGACCCGGCCAACCCGGTCGGTTCGCGCGAAGGATACGAATTGATCGATCGCGCCGAGGCGCTCGATCGGTACACCGTCCGCTTTCATCTCAAGCGCGCGTGGGCGCCGGCCGTCGCCACGTTCTTCGCATACGGCACCGCACCGCAATACGTTCTGCCCGAACATGTCCTCGCGCAGCAGGCGCCGCTGGCACGCGCACCGTTTGCGGCCGCGCCGAACGTCGGCGACGGACCGTATGCGTTTGTCGAATGGCGGCGCGGCGATCGCCTCGTCTATCGCTCCAACCCACGCTACTGGCGCGGCGCGCCGAAGGTCGCGCGGCTCGAGGTCGCTATCGTTCCCGACCCGCAGACGAACCTGACGCTGTTGCGTTCGGGCGCGATCGACTTCAATCTGATCGCACCGTCGCAGATCGCAACGTTGCGCGACGCGAGCGACATTGCCTACGCTGAGGTGCCGACCGCGCTCGTCGCCGGCATCGCCCTCAACGTATCGCATCCGCCGCTCGACGACGTGCGCGTCCGGCGGGCGATCGCGGCCGGCATCGATCGCGCCGGCATCAGCGCCAAGATCACGCTCGGTAAATATCCCGTCGCCGATTCGGACCGGCCGCGTTTTTCATGGGCGTACGATCCGGCGATCCGGCAGCCGCGCTACGACCCCGTGCGCGCCGATGCGCTGCTCGACGCCGCGGGATGGCATCGCGACGCCGGCGGCATGCGACGTAAGAGTGGCAAGTCGCTCTCGCTTACGTACGTGCAGTTTCCGGAGACGACGACCGGCGTGCGCGTCGCCGCGCTCGTACAGCGCGAGTTGAGCGAGCGTGGTTTCGACGTAACGATCAAGCAGATCTCGAACGCGCAGCTCTTTCTCCCGACGACGGGCGCCCTGGCCGCCGGCGCATTCGACATGGCCTACGTACCCTGGTCGATGGGCGCCGATCCGGACGACCGTTTTTTACTGGCATGTTCCGGCGCGGCCAAGAACTACATGCGCTACTGCGCGCGGGCGATCGAGCGGCTCGAAGAAGATGCGGTCGCCCGAGTCGGGCAAGCGGCGCGCCGCGCCGATTACATCGCGATCGATCGCATCGTCGCCCGCGACGTTCCGATCGTCTATCTTTATAATCCCAGCTACGTCTATGCGTACCGGCAGCGTTTGCACGGGTTCGCGCCGAACGCGTTTTCTCCAACCTGGAACGCCTACGCCTGGAGCCTCGAATGATCGTCGAGCCCGTCGCGCCGGTCGACGCGGAGTTACAACGCCTCTTCGGCGAGCAGCGCCGTTGCTATCTCGCCGCACCGTCGCCGTCGCTCGGCGAGCGGCGTGCCAAACTCGACGCGCTGGAGCGCGCGATTCGAGCCCACCGCGAGGACGTGATCGCGGCTCTGGCGGCCGACTTCAGTAAGCCGCGCGAAGAGGTCGAGGCGACCGAGATCCTTCCGACGCTCTCCGAACTCAAGCACGCGCGCTCGCATATGGCCGCTTGGAGCCGGCCCCTGCGGGTCGCGACGCCGCCCACGCTGCTCGGTTCGCGCAGCGAGGTCCGCTACGAGCCGAAGGGCATCGTGCTGATTCTCGCGCCGTGGAATTATCCGTTCTATCTCCTGATGACGCCGCTGATCGCGGCGCTCGCGGCCGGAAATCGCGCGATCGTGCGCTCGTCGGAGAAGGTTCCGCACGCGACGGCCGCCATGGCCACGATCGTACGCGAGGCGTTCGGCGCGCAGGACGTCGCGTTCGCCGAGGGCGGTATCGACGTCGCCGAACAACTGCTGCGCCTGCCCTTCGATCATATCTTTTTCACGGGAAGTACGCGGGTCGGGAAAATCGTCATGCGCGCCGCGGCCGAACATCTCGCCGGCGTGACGCTCGAACTTGGCGGGAAATCGCCGGCATTCGTGAGCGCTGACGGCGACGTGCAACTCGCGGCCGAACGTATCGCGTGGGGCAAGTTCATGAACGCGGGCCAAACCTGCGTCGCCCCCGACTACGTGCTGGTGCACGAATCGCAAGAACGCGCCTTCGTCGAGCGCACGATAGCCTGTGTCGAGAAGATGTACGGTCGCAGCGAAGAGGATCGCGCGCACACCCCGGATCTCTGCCGCCTCGTGAACGACGGCGCATTCGAACGTCTCGAGGGCCTGCTCGAAGCAACGGTCGCGGAGGGGGCGCGCGTCGAACTCGGCGGGGCGCGCGATCGCGCGCAGCGCTACATCGCGCCGACGATTTTGACCGGCGTTCGCTTTACCTCACCGATGATGGCCGACGAAATCTTCGGCCCGATCTTGCCGGTCCTGACGTATCGCTCGCTGGACGAGGCGATCGCGCAAGTGAACTCGAGGCCCAAACCGCTGGCGCTCTACGCATTTGCCGCAAAACGGACGGCGCGGCGGATCGTCGAGGGGACGAGCGCCGGCGGGACGGCGATCAACGACGTCGTCGTGCACCTGGCCAACCCGAACCTGCCGTTCGGCGGTATCGGTGCGAGCGGCGTCGGAAACTATCACGGTCATTTCGGTTTCCGCGCCTTCTCGCACGAACGTGCGGTCCTGTACCAGGGGCGGCGCAGCGCGGTCGCGCTGCTCTATCCGCCGTATCGTAAAGCGACGCGAACGGTCCTCGCGCTGATGGACCGCTTCTTCTAACTTAGAGCGCCTTCACCGCGCCGATCAGGTTGTCGATCGAGGCCTTGGCATCGCCAAAGAGCATCATCGTATTCGGCAGTTCGTAGAGCGGATTGTCGATGCCGGCGAAGCCGGGTTTCATCGAGCGTTTCAGCACGACGACGTTGTGCGCCTTATCGACGTCCAGGATCGGCATGCCGTAGATCGGGCTGGACGGAACGTTGCGCGCGGCCGGATTGGTTACGTCGTTCGCACCGATGACGAGCGCGACGTCGGTGCGCGGAAACTCGGGATTGATGTCTTCCATATCGCAGAGTGCCGGGTACGGCACGTTGGCTTCGGCCAGCAGCACGTTCATATGGCCCGGCATGCGGCCGGCGACCGGATGGATCGCGTATTTGACCTCGACGCCTTTCTTCTCCAGTTGATCGGCCAACTCGCGCACGCTGTGCTGCGCCTGCGCGACGGCCATCCCGTAGCCGGGAACGATGACGACATGTTTGGCGTACGCCAGCATCGTCGCGACGTCGTCGACGGTTGCTTCGCGAACGGTTCCCGAACCGCCCGAGCCTTGCGTGGGGCCCGCGTCGGTCGAGACCTTGCCGAACGCGCCGAAGAGAACGTTGGCAATCGAACGGTTCATCGCTTTGCTCATCAGCATCGTAAGCAGGGTGCCGGAGGCGCCGACGAGTGCGCCGCTGATGATCAACACGTTATTACCGAGCACGAAGCCGGTCATCGCCGCAGCCAGACCCGTGAACGAATTGAGCAGCGAAATGATGACCGGCATATCCGCGCCGCCGATCGGCAGGACGAAGAGTATACCGAGCAGCGCCGCGGCCGCGAGCGCGACGAAGTAGGCGGGCACCGCGTCGACGTTGGCGATCGTCATGCCGGCGGCGACGACGATGGCGAGCGCGATCGCCCCGTTCACAACTTGCTGCGCGGGGTACGTGATCGGCCGCCCCGTCATCAGCTCTTGCAGTTTGAGGAAAGCGACGATGCTGCCGGTGAAACTGATCGCGCCGATGATTGTCGAGAGCACTACGGCTAGGGACTGATCCCACGAGACGGGATTGAGACCGGGGTTCTCGCGCAGAAATTCGGCCGTGGCGACCATCGCCGCAGCGCCGCCGCCGGCGCCGTTGAAGAGCGCGACCATCTGCGGCATAGCCGTCATCTTGACCGCGCGCGCGGAGTAGATGCCGACCGCCGCGCCGCCGCCGAGACCGACGGCGAGAATCCACCACGCGGCGCCGAAATCGAGCTGGAATCCGGTTGCGATGAGCGCGAGCGCCATGCCGGCCATCGAGATCGTGTTGCCCAGACGCGCGGTCTTCGGATTGCTCAGAAAGCGCAGGCCCAGAATGAACGCGATGCCGGTCACGAGATATGCGGCGTCGATCGCGATTTGATTGGCGCCGGTAATCTCCGCCGGCACTAGCGCTTCGCTCCGTCGCGCGGCCCGGACGCGCGCGTCTTGAACATCGCGAGCATGCGCTGGGTGACGACGTACCCGCCAAAGACGTTCAGCGAAGCCAAAAAGACGACGATGACCGAAAGCGCGGGTCCCAATTTCGGCGCCGCGACGATCGCCACCAAGAGCGCGCCGACGAGGACGATACCATGAATCGCGTTGGTCGCCGACATCAGCGGCGTGTGCAACGTGGTCGGCACCTTCGAGATGACTTCGAAGCCGACGAAGACGGCCAAGACGAAGACGGTGAGTTCGGCGAGAAGATGTGCGCTCACGCTTTGCTCCCGATGGCGGCGAGGGTCGGCGGGTGAAGGATCTCGCCGTCCTTGGTCAAGGTCGCGCCCTTCACGATTTCGTCGTTCATATCGAGGTTCACTACGCCGTCCTTGATCAAGAGCTGCAACAGAGCGTAGACGTTACGCGAATACAATTGACTGGCGTGATACGGCATCGTCGACGGGAGATTGGTCGTGCCGACGATCGTGACGCCGTGTGCGACGGTCACCTCGCCCGGCGTCGTCGACGCGCAGTTGCCGCCGGTCTCGGCGGCCAGGTCGACGATCACCGAACCAGGCTTCATGCCCTGCACGGCAGCCTCGGTGACGAGCAGCGGCGCGCGGCGTCCCGGCACGGCCGCGGTCGTGATGACGACGTCCATGCCGGCGATCGTCTTGGCGAGCAACTCTTGCTGCAGCGTCTCTTGCTCCGCGCTGAGCGCCTTCGCGTAGCCGCCCGCGCCTTCGGCATCGATGCCGAGATCCAATTCGAGGAAGGTCGCGCCGAGGCTTTGCACCTGTTCCTTGACGACGGTGCGCGTATCGTATCCCGAGACGACGGCGCCGAGCCGGCGCGCAGTCGCGATCGCTTGCAAGCCGGCGACGCCGGCACCGAGGATCAGCACCTTGGCGGGCGGGATCGTGCCGGCCGCGGTTGTCAGCATCGGAAAGAAGCGCGGCAGATGCTCGGCTGCGAACAACACTGCTTTGTATCCGCTGATATTCGCTTGCGACGACAGCACGTCCATCGACTGCGCGCGCGCGATGCGCGGGATCGAATCCATCGAAAGCGCCGTGACTTTGTGCCCTGCCAGCTTTTCGACCGAGGCCGGATCGCCGAGCGGCGCGAGGAGCGCCAACAGGGTCTGCCCGTCGCGCAGCATCGCCGACTCGGCATCGCTCGGACGCTGCACCTTCACGATCAAATCGGCGACGCTGTAGACGGCGGCCGCATCGGCAGCCAGCGTCGCGCCGGCCGATTCGTACGCGCTATCGAGAAACGCGGCCGCGGTTCCCGCGCCGCGTTGGACGGTTACGTTCGACCCGGATTTTGTCAGCCGCGCGACCGTCTCGGGGACAAGCGCGACGCGCCGTTCGCCCGGCTCGATCTCGGTCGGGACGCCGATGACCATTGGGGGCTCTCCTACGTAAGGAAATGAGTGCGCTGACTCCGGTTGTGGAAATGCGTTCATATCCCTGCGCGCGCCGCACGCGGTCTCGGATGCGCGCTACGTGATCGAAACGAAATTCCTCAGCACGCCGATACCGCCGATCTCGACCTCCATCTCGTCGCCGTCTTTGAGGAACTCGGGCGGCATGCGGGCGAATCCGACGCCGTCCGGCGTACCCGTGGCGATGACGTCGCCAGCTTCGAGCGTCATGCCGCGCGAGAGCGATGCGATGATCGCGGCGACGTTGAAGATCAGTTGACTCGTGTTGGCGCGCTGCTTGGTGACGCCGTTGACGCGCAACGCGATCTCGAGATTTCCAGGATCGGAGATCTCATCGCTGCCGACAATCGTTGGTCCGATCGGGCAGCAATCGTCGAGGCTCTTCCCTTTGAACCATTGTTTGTGGTCGCGTTGCAGATCGCGAGCCGTAACGTCGTTGAGGCAGGTGTAGCCGAAAACGACCGAGAGCGCATCCGCTACTGGAACGTCTTTGCAACGTTGACCGATCACGACGGCCAATTCGGCTTCCCAATCCCACTCTGAGGAAACCGCCGGCGATAGCCGGAGGGTCGAGAGCGGATCGGCAACCGATGTGGGCGCTTTACTGAAGAACGTGGGCACGTTCGGGAGACGCAGCTCGGCGCCGCGCGAGCGCGCGATCTCTTCGGCATGGCCGAGGTAGTTGAGCCCGACCGCGAACACGTTCTTGCGAGGCCGCAGCGGCGCGAGCGGCGTCGCGAGATGAAATGGAATCGCCGCTTCGGTCGCGATCGTCGTCCGCAGGGCCGGATCGAGCCCGATATAATCGAGCATCGTCGCGATGCTGCGTGGAAACGGACGAATCCCGTCATCGTCGATCAAGCCGGGGCGAACTTCATCGCCGTACCTAAACGTCACGTAGCGCACTACGCCGGTCTCCGCGTCAGATGCCACATGTCGCAATAGCGGCAATGGTACGTGTAGAGCACGCCGGACATCCCGTTCATCGCTGCGTGCGCGCGAGCCTCATCCTCGCTGCGATAGCCGTCCTTCGACGTGCAACTGCGTTCCAGATCGCGATCGGTCGCATCGTCCACGCCTTGGCGGCTCGCCAGCCACCATTTCAGCGGATCGAACGTCACCCTACGATCCGGTTCGCGTCGCTGCCGGCAGCGGCACTTTCTCGAGTGCCTTTTTCATGCGCTCGAGGCTGGCCCGGTTGATCGCGCCGAAGACTTCGACGATGCCGGGCGCGGCCGCGTTGACGCCGCCGGCCTGAAGCTGTTTGACCGAGCGATGCACGAGCAGCGACGCCGGATCGTAGTCATACGAAAGCAGGTAGAGACCGGGAATTGACTTTCCCTCACGCGTGCGGATGAACGTTTGCACGACGTTGCCGTACGTGATCGCATCGAAGCGCTTATCGTGCGAATGCTTGCCCGAGCGAACTTTGCTGACTTGACCTTTTTGGTTGACTTCGACGACGAACTCGGTGTGCTGCGCTTGCTTCGGCGCGACCGCGCGAAACTTGCGCAAATCGCCGGCCGGCAAGGGGCTCGGGCGGGGTGCGGCGGTCGCCGGCACACTCGACCAGAGGGCGAGGCCCAGAGCGAGCGCCGAGCAGAGGCGGGCGGCCATGCATTGCGGGTTCCGTTCCGTGCGGGGGATGCCTGCGGGTACCGCCGAAGCCCGAATGCGTGAAGCGCCTACTCGTTCTGATCGCAATCGTATCCGTCGCCGCCTTCGCGGGGTGCAAAGACTCGGGGCCGACCAGCGGAGCCAACAGTTTCGTGCGTCCGAGCGCGGACATCGTCGTCAAGTCCGTTCGCATCGTCGGCGCGCCCGAGAACTCGGTGCAATTCAACACGATTTATATCGTGAATTTCACGTTCACCAATCATTTTGGAATCGATTTCGTTCCCAAGATCTCGCATTTCATCTTCGAGGATCAAGATAAGATCCGTCACGCCGGGATCGATTCGGGGAGTACGGCGCTCGCCGGCGCGTTTTCGAATTCGATCGAGACCTTGCCGAAAAATGAGTCACGCGACTACACCGCCGCGTTTCTTGTTTCCCCGAACACAACGGGGCTAATCCTCTACGATCCGACGTAGGCTCGGCGCGCTCTGCGTTGCTTTAGCGATCGCATTCGCGGCCGCGCAGCCCGCGTATGCGGCGCGACCGCTGCTCGACAAAGGCCAATGGGACGCCTACTTCGCGCTATTCGCACGCGACGTCAGCGTTCCGTGGAAGCCTGCGACCGTCCGGCTCGACACGTATTCGGGTGCGCCGGTCGAATTCGCGGCGTACAACGTCGATCCGGCCGACGTGATCATCGCGGGACAGAGTCGCCGGCCGCGCGCGATCGACACGGCGCATCGCAAGCCGCTCGTTCGCTGGAGATTCTCGCCGCCGCCCGGGTTTCGTTTCGAATCGAGCGACGTCGCGGTTCCGATCGGCGATCAAGAGGGCTTTTACGTCGTTGAAGCGCGCCGCGGCGACGCGGTGCAACAGGTCTGGCTCAACCGTACGCACATCGGCTTATTGACTAAGGAGAGTGCCGAAGGGCTGTTGCTGTGGGGCGTGGATCTGCGCAGCGGCAAGGCTCTGGGCGGAATGAGCGTCGACTTTCTCGTCGGTTTGCATCTGCTCGAGCGCAAGACCGATACAAACGGCGTGATCGTCTGGCGCGACATGCGCACTCGGCCGACGTTCGCGCTGGCCGAGCACAACGCGGCGCGCGCCTTCGTCTCGATCCTCCCGCAGGCGCCGCTGCCCGGCGCGATCGTCGGCATGCGTCTCGAATCCGCGGCGGTGCGCGCCGGCTCGACGGTACGGTTCGCCGGCTTCGCGCGGCATCGCGTCGGCGAAACGTACAAACTCGCGAGCGGCGACGTTCGCGTTACGCTCGCGGGGCAAGGAAAGACGATCGCGGCTGCGACCGCGCGGCTCGATACGGCCGGCGCGTTCGCCGGTTCGATCGTCGTGCCCGCGAACGCCGCCGGCGACTACGCGATCTTGGCGAGTGTGGCGGGCGGGGTCGGCGGCACGAGCCTTCACGTCGATGCGGCGGGCGATCTCGCGCTCGAAATCCGCGCCGGATGTCCGTGCGATGCCGCTCGGGGCGTTCCGCTCGCGTTCGCCGCCTCGCGCGCCGGGGCGGGCGTCGCCGGCGTTCCGATCGATGTTGAAGTGGTGCGCACTCCGCATATCGTTCCGCCGGGAGCGGCCGAGGACGCGCCGCGCTGGGGCACGACCATCGTCTATCAAGGGACGCTGCGTACGGGCGCCGACGGCCGCGCGCAACTCGTATTGCCGGCGCCGACCGATGGCCTCGATTCGACATACGGCGTTCGCGCGACCACCACCGGCGCCACGGCCACGACGCGCGTCGCGGTTCCGAACGCGCGCATCGCGCTCGCCGTCGAACCCGCCTCCCCGAGCGCCGATGTCGGCGCTCCGGTCGCGATCGAGGTTCGAGGGTTCGATCCGGCCGATGGTTCGCCGGCGAACGGGCTCGCGGTTCGCCTGCGTCTGTCACACGGATCGACGATCTCGGATCAAGCGATCACACTTGACGAGCACGGCCGCGCCCATGCGATCTTCCGTCAGACAAGCCTCGGTTCGAATCTGGTGCTCGCCGAAGCCGATGTCGACGGGCATCACGTCATCGATGCGGCGACCGTCGTCGTCGAGCCGAGCGCGCTCTCGGGCTCGACCGCAGCCGATACGTCCGATGTGACGTTGGCGCTCGACAAGACCCGCTACCGCCCCGGCGAAAAGATCGTCGTCCGCGCCAGCGCACCGGGTGCCGTCGGTGAGGCGCTGCTCACGCTCGACGGTGCGCGCGTCTATACGACGCGCCTCGCCTTGGCGACACGCGGTGAGGCCGCGGCCACGCTCGAGCTGGGCGATCCGCAAGGCGACGTTCGCGTCTCGGCGGCATTCGTTCGCGACGGAGCGATCGCCCTCGGCACGGCCGAGGTTCACCTCGATGGTCCCGGCCGCGCGCGCACGACCGAGATCACGCTCGAGCGCACGGCTTACGCGGCCGGCGACGCCGCGCACGTGACCGTTCACGACGGCGGAGGGCACGGTCCGGCCACGCTCGTGATTCGGCTCGCCGACGGGCGCGAGAGCGGCCCGGCGCTCTTCGATGACGCACCCGCGGTCCTCTCGAGCGGCGGCACGAGTTCGCAGAATCCCGCATCCGAGAGCCCGGCCTGGCATGCGTACGTCGCGCCGGAGAGTTCGAAGGCGAGCGATATCTTCGCGGCCGAGCAACCGCGTAAGGTTCCGACCGAGCCGCCTTCGATCGGCGTCGCCGCGCCGCGCACGATGCTGTGGCGCGTCGACCGCGGCGACGCCGAGTCGTTCGACGTGCCGGTGCCCAGGGAGCCGGGTCACTACGTTCTCTCGATTCTCAAAATCAGCGACGACGGCGATGTCGGTGCGGCGTCTGCGAGTTTCGGCGTCCAATGAACGGCGCGCCCGTGAGCCTGATGCTGCTCGACACGTACGGGTTGGTCTATCGCGCGTTTTTCGCGCTGCCGATGCTCACCACGACCAAAGGCGTGCCGATCAATGCGGCCTACGGTTTCACGATGATGCTGAGCAAGCTGATTGCCGATGAGAAACCGACGCACGTGATCGCCGCGTTCGACAAGGGGCTGCCCCAGGCGCGGGTCGCGATGTATAAGGAATACAAGGCGCAGCGGGAGACGATGCCCGACGACCTGCGCTCGCAGTTCGCGCTGGTGCGGCGCATTCTCGGCGTCTATCGCATTCCAGCGATGGAGATCGAAGGCGAAGAGGCCGACGACGTGATCGCGACCTTGGCGCGCCAGGCGGCGAGCGAGGGCCGGCGCGCTGAAGTGGTGACCGGGGACCTCGATTTGCTGCAGATCGTCGACGAGTACACGACCGTATTGACGACGCGGCGCGGCATCACCGACCTCGGCCGTTACGATCCCGCCGCCGTGCGCGAGCGATTCGATCTCGAGCCATCGCAACTGCCCGATTACCGCGGCCTCAAGGGCGATCCATCCGACAACTTGCCCGGCATCCCCGGCGTCGGCGAAAAGACGGCGATCAAATTGATCAAGGCGGCCGGTTCGCTCGACGCGCTACTCGCCGATCCAAAGCTCGCCGGCACGCCGAAACTCGAAGCGCTGATCCGCGAGCACGGCGAGACGGCGCGCATCTGCCGCGATGTCTCGATCGTCTCGCGCGACTTGCCTCTCGCCGTTCCGTGGGAAGAGGCGCGCTACACGCCGCCCTCGCCCGAAGAGCTGTATGTCCTGTATCGCGATTTGGAATTCAAAACGTTGCTAGCGCGTCTCTCCGTACCGAAAGATGATGCCACGCTCTTTCCGCTCGACGACGCCGAACGGGTCGAGGGCAAGTACCGCTCGTTCGCGGCCGCGGTCGATCCGCCGGAGTTCGCGCTCTTGGCCGGTTTGCTGCGCGAGGCCGCAGCGCGCGAGACGAGTGCTCTCGCTTTACATGGGAGCGAGATCGGCGTCAGCGATTCCGAGGCATCGGGGTTTTCATTTCCGCTCGCGGCGCTCGCGCAAGCGGAGACCGGCGCGGCCTTTGGCGCGCTGTGGGATGACGGATCGCACCTGACGGCGCACGACTGGAAGAGCTTGCACGCCGCCTTGCGCGCGCACGGTCGGGCTGCGGGAAGTGCCCCGCACGACGATACGATGGTCGCCGCGCATCTGCTCAATCCGTCGCGCAGTTATGCGAACCTCGACGACGTCGCGGCCGAATATCTCGACAAGCGTTTGGGTGACGAGACCGCGGCGTACGCCGATGCGGCCGGCCGGCTGCGCGGGGTCTTGCGCGAACGCCTCGCCCTGCGCGAGCAGCTGTCACTCTACGAGGATGTGGAACTGCCGTTGGTCGAGATATTGGCGCGCATGGAAGCGAGCGGAATCGCGGTCGATCCTGCGGCGCTCGACGAACTCTCGCACGAGGTCGATGCATCCTCGGCGCGTCTGCAAGCGGAGATCTACGAGGCCGCCGGCGGCGACTTCAACATCGGTTCGCCGCAGCAGCTCGGTACCGTGCTCTTCGAACGGCTCGGATTGCCGAACGGCGGTCGCACCAAGACCGGCTGGGCGACCGGCATCGAAGTGTTGCAACCGCTCGCCCGCGAACACGCGATCGTCGCCAAGGTCCTCGAGTACCGCGAGGTGACCAAACTCAAGAACACCTACATCGACGTGATCCCGAAGTTGCTCGCGAGCGACGGCCGTTTACACACGGCCTTTAACCAAACCTCGACGGCAACCGGACGACTCTCGTCGACGAATCCGAACCTTCAGAATATTCCGGTCCGCACCGAGTTAGGCCGTCGCGTGCGGCGCGCGTTCGTCGCCGGGCCCGGGCGCGTGCTGCTTGCGGCCGACTACAGTCAGATCGAGTTGCGCATCATGGCGCACATCTCGGGCGACGCGGCGATGCGCGCCGCCTTCGTGCGCGGCGACGACATCCACGATGTGACCGCGCGCGGCATCTTCGGTATCGTCGAAAGTGAGAAGGCGACGGCCAACCAACGCCGCATCGCGAAGTCGGTCAACTTCGGCCTGCTGTACGGCATGTCCGACTTCGGACTCGCCCAACGGCTCGCTATCGAGCGCATCGAAGCGCGCGCGATGACCGAGGCCTACTTCGCCCGTTTTTCCGGCGTGCGCGGCTGGATCGAGAGCAACCTCGAGTTCGGACGCGAGCACGGCTACGTCGTCACGGTCCTCGGCCGGCGTCGGTATTTTCCGGACCTGCGCGCGCGCAACCACGCGATGCGCTCGGCCGCCGAGCGTGAGGCGACCAACGCGCCGATGCAAGGCAGCGCCGCCGACCTGATGAAGCTTGCGATGGTGCGGGTCGATCGCGCGTTGCGCGAGTTCGACGCGACGATGCTCTTGCAGATCCACGACGAGCTGATCTTCGAGGTGGCGAGCGCCTCCGTCGATGCGGTCGCCGCGATCGTGAAGCGGGAGATGGAACGCGCCTTCGAGCTGAGCGTGCCGCTGGAGGCGACGCTCAAGACCGGTCGCACGTGGTACGACGTCGAACCATTGAGCATGGACGCGATCGATGTTTGAGCGCGTCGCGCGGCTCGTGCTGTTACCGCTGGCGTCACTCTGCGCTGCCGCCGCGCCGCCGCCCGTTGCGACGGTGCCATGCGCGAACGTACGGCTGCCGCAGTCCATTCTAGATGGAATCTCTGCCCGGCCGTTGAGCGATCCGCTCCCAACGATCGAGGTGCGCGCGACGCAGGCGGCCTTGCATCTTGCGGTCGTCGACAGCGAGCCCGACCGCGAGTTCGGCTTGATGTGCGTGACGCGCTTGCGATCGCATGCCGGTATGCTTTTCGTCTTCGAACGTGACGCGAACTGGGAGTTCTGGATGAAGAACACGCTGATCCCGCTCGACATGATCTGGCTCGAGCGCGACGGCCGCGTCAGCGCGCTCGCGCTCAACGTCCCCGAATCGACCCTGGAGACGTCCGACGATGCGGTTGCGCGCCGTACCGGACACGGCCGCTACGTGATCGAGCTACCCGCCGGTGAGGCGCTCGGCGACGGATTGAAAGTCGGGCGGGTTCTGCACTTGCCGCGCCTCCCGTCGACCGCGCCGACGAAGGACTTGATGCGCTAAAGCAGGGAGAACGCGGCTATGGCGCTCGTCTTACTCGTCGCCTTCATGCTCGGCGTAGCCTGCGGCCTGCGCACCTTCACCGGACCTGCCGTGCTCTTCCTCATGCGTGGTATCAGCGTGATCAGCCTCGCGCTCGGCGTAGCGGCGCTGGTGGAGTATGCCTTCGATATGCATCCGAAGGCGCCACCGCGCACGGCGCTGCCGTCGCCGATCGTGCGCATGCTCAGCGGCGCGTTCGTCGGCTGGACGATCGCGGGCGATGCGTATGTCGCCGGTGCGATCGCGGGTCTCGCCGGTGCGGCGGTCGGCCTGTACGGCGGCCTGCCGCTTCGGCTGGCGGCGATCGCTCGGATCGGCGCGATTCCGGCCGCATTACTCGGCGACGCGGCTGCGATCGGTCTCGCCGTCTTCGCCGTTACGCGGATTCCGTAAACGCTCTTCGCGGCACTCGCTCTCTCGACCGCGCTCTTCGGCGCCGATCTACCTTCGCCGCCGGCGATGAGCGCGGACGCGATGTTGGCGCGAGCCCGCGCAACGTTCCGCGCGCACGAGCGCCCGCGCTTCGTTGAATACACGATCGCGCGGCGTGAGTTCATGTACGATATTCCGGATTTCGAGAACACGTACAGCTTGCGCATCTGGTACCGCGCGACCGATCGCGCGGCACTCTCGCGCCGCTTGGATCGAAAACGCGCGACCGGCGCGTTGCACTTCATTCACCCGGCCTTCAACGAAGCGGTCGACCCGGGCCCGCCGACGGCCGATATCTTCGAGCCCGCGCCGGAGCCTGCCGGCGCGACGCCGGAACCGGCGCCGAGCGCGCCGCTGCGAACGATCGCGACGATCGCGATTGCGGGCGAGCTCGACTATCACGCGCGCTTCGCGGGCATAGAAGAGGGTGCATACCACCTCGAACTGACCGCGTACCGCGATCCCGAGCGCAATCGTCTGCGCGATATTTGGATCGATCCGCTTACCTTCGAAACGCGGCGCGTCCGCGCCAACGACCGGCTCTTCTTGTTGCCGAGCGGGATGTGGGTTCCCGATCTTTTTGACGTGTACCTAGAGATGAAAGACGGCCTGCCCGTGATCCGGCGCATCGAATCGACGACCGATGTCGACTCGGCCGCTGCGTTGCACGGGCCACACTTTCGCGCTGAATACCGCTTCGAGGATGTGGTATTTCCGGGGCTGCTCCCCAATTGGTACTTCGAGCCGAAAACGTATCGCAGGCACGCGGACGAGGCGCCCGCCGGCTGAGCGAGTTTGGCGCATGCTGCAACTTTTGGCGCCAGGGCTACGTTATTAAGACTTGACGTGCCGGAGCTCCCCGAAGTCGAGACGATCGCCCGCGGCCTCCAAAAGGCGCTGGCGGGCAAGCAGATCGTCTCCGCGGAGGTGCGCCTCCCCAAGGTCGTCTCGCCGGAGCGTTCGCGCTTCATGGCCGAGATCGCCGGGGAGACGATCGACTCCGTCGGCCGGCGCGGCAAGTTCGTGGTCGTCTCGCTCGCGTCTGGGCGATCGCTCGTCGTTCATCTCAGGATGACCGGGCGACTCATCGTTCAGACCGCGGGGACCACGAACCCGGAGCCCTACACCAACGTGCTGTTGGCGTTTGGCGATGGGACGCGTCTTGCTTTCGCCGACGTCCGTCAGTTCGGCAGGATGCGCCTGGTCGGGCCTGAAGAACCGTGGGCTGCCGAGGTCGGCTTGGAGCCCCTCTCTGACGATTTCACGTTCGAGCGGTTCTCCGGCCTGTTGGACGGGCGAAGCACACCGATAAAAGTGTTCTTGCTCGACCAGCGTCGCGTTGCGGGAATCGGCAATATCTACGCCTGCGAGGCGCTCTGGGAAGCGAAAATCCATCCTGGCCGCCCGGCGGGGTCGCTCTCAAGAGAACGGCGCCGTCGCTTACACGCCTCGATTCAGTCCGTGCTCCGGCGCGCGATCGACCAGCGTGGAACCAGCGTAGACGATTACGTGGACGCCGAAGGGCTGCGGGGCGGCTTTCAAAACCAACTGAGCGTCTACAGCCGGGACGGCCAAGGTTGTCTCCGCTGCGGACGCAGCATCGTTCGAACGGTACTCGCCCAACGGGGCACGTGGTCGTGTCGAACCTGTCAACGCTAAACGGTATTCTTCAATAATTTTTGCCTCGTAAGAGGAACTGCGCAAAGCGCGGGGATGTGACCGGGCGATTCGATCCGGCGCATCGAGTAAAGGGGAAACGCATTACTATCACCGACATCGCTCCGCCGCAGGCGGAAGAACTCGAAGACCAACTCGCGCTCGAGCAGCGCATGTATGAGGAAAGCCTCAAAGTTCTCGACGAAGGGCAAGTCCTCACCGGCGTCATCGTCGCGAAGTATCAAGACGAGTTACTCGTCGATATCGGGGGTAAGTCGGAAGGCATTCTGAGCTTTCGCGAACTTTCGCTCGCGATCGAGCCCAAAGAACTGAAGGTCGGCGATAAGCTCGAGGTCATGATCCACCGGATCGACGACCAAGACGGAACGCTGTTTCTCTCCGAGCGCCGGGCGCGCGCGCTCAAGACCTGGGAAAAGGTCATCCAGGCGCACGAGAACGACGAAGTGATCGAAGCCACCGTGACGCAAGTCGTCAAGGGCGGCGTCCTCGTCGACCTCGGCATGCGCGGTTTCGTTCCGGCCTCGCAGATCCGTCGCCAGCCCGTCGGCAATCTCGACGAATTGGTCGGCAGGCATCTGCGCCTCAAGGTGATCGATCTCGACCACAAGCGGCACCGTGTCGTTCTTTCGCAGCGGTTAGTGCTCGAGGAAGAACTCAACGCCAAGAAGACCGAACTGCTCGGCACGCTCGCAGTCGGGCAGATCCGCGAAGGCGTCGTCGTCCGGCTCGCGGAGTTCGGCGCGTTCGTCGACCTCGGGGGCATCGACGGCCTGATCCACAACAGTGAACTTTCGTACGCGCGGATCAAGCATCCGAGCGAAGTGGTGAAGATCGGCGACATCGTCCAAGTCGAAGTGATGAAGTTCGACCCGGAAGCGAAGAAGGTTTCGCTCTCGCTCAAGCACGCGTTGCCCGATCCGTGGGTCGAACACGCCGACAAGCTGGTCGAAGGTCAGCGGCTGATCGCTCAAGTCGTCAAGGTGACGCCGAACTACTTACTCGTCGAAATCATCCCGGGCGTGCTCGCGATGGTTCCGAAGGGCGAGTTCGAGCCGACCAAGCAGTACAGCCCCGGCGAAGAAGTCGAGGTCACGATCCTCACGGTGAACCATTCCACGCGGCGCATCACGGGCTCGATCCAGCACGTGATGGATATCCCGCCGGAAGAGTTCGCTGCGTTCGCGGTCGACGGCGAAGTCGGCACCCTCGGCGAAGCGCTCGACATTCCAACCGCCGACCCGCTGGAAGCAAGCGCCGAACCGATGGACGCCATCGTCGAACCGATGGAGCCGGCGGTCGAGTAAGCCTTCCACCCGGTCCAATCGAACGGCGGATCTCGGATGATGGCCGCCGCTTTCGTTTTGCATGGAAGTCGCTGCGCCGCAGGGCAGTAGAAATAGCGTGAAGCTGCGCGTTGGGCTTACGGGCGGGATCGGAGCGGGGAAGAGCGAGGTTGCGCGCGCGTTCGACGGGTTGGGTGCGCTCACGATCGATGCCGACGAGTTGGCGCGGCGTGCCGTCGAGCCGGGCAGTGAAGGTCTCGCGCAGATCCGCGCGCGTTGGCCGCAGTCCGTGCTCGCCGATGGAAGGCTCGACCGCGCGGCGCTGGCTGCCCTCGTCTTCAATGACGTCGCGCAGCGCGAGTACTTGAACGCGATCGTTCACCCGATCGTGCGCCGGCTCGCCGCCGAACGCGAAGCGAGCGCCGGCGCGGACCAGATCGTCGTGCACGAAGTCCCGCTGTTGTTCGAGACCGGATTCGCGGATCGATGCGACGCGACGATCGTGGTCGTCGCGCCGGCCGAACTCCGCATCGAGCGTACAATGTCGCGTAGCGGGCTTTCGCGAGAAGAGATCGAGCGGCGCATGGCGGCGCAGATCGATCCGGCCCAAGCGCGCGAGCGCACGGATTTCACGATCGAAAACGATGGAACGCTCGAGGAATTGCGCGCGCGCACCGAGCGCATCTATCGTGCGCTCGCCGGCGTGGAGCGCGCGAAACCTTAACTCTGCGGCAGCAGAAACCCGACTCGGAAGAGGTACGTGCTCGCGACCGGCTGACACCGAAAGAGTTCGGGGGCATAGGTCGTGGCCTTGGCGGCCTTGAGGGCTTCCTGCGTCAGGGCATCGTTCGCCGTCGAACTGACGATATTCGTATTCTCGATGGCGCCCGCCGGCGAAAGATCGACGGCGATGACCACGACTCCAGTCTCACCGTTCGCCCGCTGATCCACCGGATAGTTCGCCGCCGTCATGCGCAGCGTGTGCGCGATCGCGTACGGTTCCGCACACGCGAGTTCGGGCTGAGCGGCAACCACGCTGGCGGGAGCCTTCGGCGTCGCTGAGTTGAACGAAGCGACGATGACGCGGCCCTCGGCCGAGGAGCCGGCGGATGGGACAAATTTCTCACCGAAGCGATAGAGATCGAGTTCGAGCGTGTACGCGTATGTGGGATTGCATCCGGGGGGCGCGTCACCGACGCCGGGATCCGCCCGGGCAGCGATCAGCAAGTCGGCTCGCGGCAGTGTAACGAAGACGGGATCGGTGGTAAAGCGCGCCAACGCGCGCATGAGCGGATACGGATTGTCGGGCATCTTGCGTGCGAAGGGGACGGCCGGCAGCGTAATCGTGTAGGACCACTCCGTGGAGTACACGGTCAGCCGGACGTCAGCGGTGCGCTTGATATCGGAGTTGAGCAAGACCGCATACGTCTTGCCGTCGGGCATGGCGAGCAAACTCTGCGTCCTGACGGGGCAGGTGGCGGCATCGGCCCGCGCCGCCCATAGGAGCACGACGCCGGCGACGATCGCCAGGACGGTGGCCGGGCGCAACGCCCGGCGGATCATTCGGTACATGCCGTCTTCGTTTTGGCCGCGCCGCGAAATCCCCGTGCCAGCTGCGAAACTTCGCAGGAGACAGCGAATAGTAATCCGAGGCTACCCGGACGGGAGGCGAACGAATGGACCCGACACAGTTTGCAACAGCCTATGCACTCAGCACGAGTATCGGCATCCGGCCGTTCCTTACGCTCGCGCTAGCGTCGATTGCGATGCACTTTGGCTACTTGCACCCCTCCCATCCCTTCGCGTACCTGGGCAGCGACGGCGTGACGATAACGCTCGGGATTCTGGCGATTCTCGAATTCGTCGGCGAGAAGATTCCGGTCGTCGACCACACGCTTCATTTGCTGCATTTCGCAAGTAAGCCGATCGCGGCGGCACTGCTGGTCGGCAGCGTGGTTCCCGAAATGGGTCCGGCCGACGCCTACACGTACGCGCTGATGGGTGCGGGCGCGTTGAACGCGCTCGGCGTGCACTCGGGCGTGGCAACCTTGCGCGGCGTCTCGAGCGTGACGACGCTCGGAATCGCCAATCCGTTCGTCAGCCTGATCGAGGACGTGCTGACGGGCATCGCCGTCTTTCTCGCTTTCATGGCGCCGATCATCGGTGCGGCGCTGGCCGTGCTTCTCACGGTGCTGCTGTTCGTCATCGCGCGAGCGCTCGTCCGGCACCTGCGGACTCAGGCTCCCGCGTTAGCCGCGCCCGCCCCGTAGGACGCGGCCGCCGCGCGAGCCGGTCGGCGTGCCGTCGCGCAATGCCGCTACGCCGTTGACCCAGACGGCTTCGATGCCGCGCGGGTACGCGTAGGGCCGCTCGTAGGTCGCGGTGTCGACGATGCGCTCGGGATCGAAGAGCACGAGATCCGCAAAGGCTCCGGTCTCGATGCGTCCGCGTCCGGCCAAGCCGAAGATATCGGCCGGAAGCGAGGTCATGCGCCGGATCGCTTCGCCAATCTCGAGCGTACGCCGGCCGCGCACGAAGCGCCCGAAGACGCGCGGAAAACATCCGAACGTGCGCGGGTGCGGAACGCCGCGCGCGGTTGGTCCCGCGAGCGCGCGCGCGGATGCGTCGCTTCCGATGCAGGTGAACGGCGCGCTCAGGACCGCCGCGACGTCGTCCTCGTTCATCGTGAAAAAGATCGCTTGCGGTGCGAGCCGTTCCTCGATCAGCAGACGCAACGCCGCGCGCGCCGGGGTGAGGCCCCACTCGCGCGCGATCTCGTCCATGCGCATACCGGCCAGCTCGGCATTGCGTTCGCTTTCCACCGTCGTGATCAGAATATCGTTCCAGAGCCCGGCCCAGTCCAATTCGATGCGTAGCGCAATCGCCGTCGCCGTCGGCGCGTCCTCCAAACGCGCGAGCGTCGCTTCGCGGCCGCCGTCGCGCACGTCGTCGGGCAAGATCGTTGCGAGATCCGTCCAACTGGCGGTGTACGGGTAGACGTCGGCGTTGACCGCAAGTCCGGAGCGTTCGCGCGCGCGTGCGATCGTCGCCAGCGTGCGATGCACTTTGCCCCAGTTCTTCTTGCCGGCGGCCTTGTGATGCGAGAACTGCACCGCGACGCCCGCGCGGCGTCCGACGTCGATGCCTTCCTCAATAGCTTCGAGCAAGGCGTCGCCTTCGCTGCGGACGTGCGAGACATAGAGCCTGGCCCCGGCGGCCGCGGCTGCAGCGGCGCACGCCGACAACTCGTCGAGATCGGCGTAGCGCGACGGCGTGTAGATAAGTCCGCTCGAGACGCCGAGCGCGCCGCGTTCGATGCTCTCGCGAACGAGCACGGTCTCGGCGTGCAATTCGTCGCCGTCGAGCCGTCCTTCGCGATCGCCGCGCACGCAGCGCCGCGTCGTTCCGAGCCCGACGAGAGTCGCGACATTCAGCGCGACGCCGTTACGCTCGACCAAGCCGAAGAACTCGTCGAGGTCGCGCCAGTCGGCGTCGAGCCGGTAGCTCGCGCTCTCCTCGCGTTTGCGCTCGTGCGCCAAGCCGCGCAGCGGGGCGACCGAACTGCCGCAGTTTCCGCCGATCTCGGTCGTGACGCCCTGCGCGATTTTTCCTTCGCAGCGTGGATCGACCAGCCACAGTTCGTCGCTGTGGGAATGAACGTCGATGAAACCGGGCGCCAGCGCCAGGCCGCGGCCGTCGATTCGGGTGACGGCCTCACGCTCGCCCAGGGCTCCGATGAGAACGATTCGCGCCTCGACGAGGGCAACGTCGGCCCGGACCGGCAGCCCCCCCAACCCATCATAAATGGCCGCTCCCTCGACGATCGTGTCGATCATGCAAGTTTGAGCTCGCAGGCTTTGGGTACGACCAAGCAACGACCGGTAAAATTTAGACCGGTGTTGAGGTTCTTTAGATGATTGATGAATCGTTGAAGCCGGACCAGAACGGCAAAGTCGGCGGCGAGATGTCGGTTCGCGAAGCCGGGAAAAAGGGCGGCGACACCGTGCGCGAGCGGTATGGGTCGGGCTTCTACGAGACGATCGGCCGCAAGGGTGGTCAGGCCACCCGCGAGCGCCACGGCGCCCAGTTCTACGAGGCGATCGGCCAAAAAGGCGGTCGCGTCGTTAAGGACAAGTACGGCACCGATTTCTACGAAGAGATCGGCCACAAGGGCGGTCAGAAAGTCAAGCAGCTGATCGCCGAAGCGAAGAAGCTTTCCACGAAATAATCCGCGTCAAAGCGGCGCGCGCGGGCGATCTTCACTTGAAGTTCACCGCGCCGCCGACTTTGTGCAAGACGATCTCCCCGTGCGGGACGTCGACCGTGATGCTGCCGACCAGGAGCGGAAGCTCCGCACCGGTATCGACTTCGCACGGGTGCGGTAAGATCAAACGTCCGGGGCCTTCGCTCCAGGTCGCTTGATCGGTTTCGAACGTACGCTTCGGCCCCGCGTCGGCCGTCTCGATATGGATCGGCCCGGTTGCGGTGAAGTCGTGCGTGATCGTGTTGACGGTCATGTGCGCGGCGCGCACGCGCAAGTACGGCTTACCGTCCTTGAAGATGACGGCGTGATGCACGCCGTCCAACTGCAGCGCCGTCTGATTGGTGTTGCTCACGATGCGGTCGAAATCGGCGGTCCAGGAACGACCGGTCAACTTCTGACCGAGTGCTTGTCCGCCGGTAAAAATAACCGGCGAGTTCGGCGGCGGAGGAAGGGTCTCGTGCAGCCCGGCGAGATAGACGCCGGCGGCGAGGTAGATCACGAGGAGAATCCCGCCGGCCCAGGCCAGCGGTTTCAGCGGCGGACGCGTCGCCGTCCCCAGCCGAAGATTCCGCCGTACACGAGCGCCAATCCGAAAGCGATCCCGCCGGGACCGTAGGAGTCGTAGGCGGTGCGCACCGGCGGACCGATTGTGCCGGCCACGACGACCGCTTCGTTCAGTTGCGACACTCGCACGTAACGTCCGTTCGGCGCGATGATGCCGCTGATCCCGGTCGAGGCGGCGCGCACGATCCAGCGGCCCGTTTCGAGCGCGCGCATCTGCGCGATCTGCGCGTGCTGATACGGCCCCGCGCTAACGCCGAACCAAGCATCGTCGGTTGCGATGATCAACGCGTCAGCTCCGTCGCGCACATCGCCATACGTCAAGCCGCTGAAGGCCGACTCCCAGCAGATGATCGGTCCGACGCGCACGCCGCCGGCCTCGACGACGCCGCTCGACGTTCCCATGCTGATGTGCGATGCGTTCTTCGTCCACGGAACCCATCCGAGCAGCGATTCGAACGGCGTGTGTTCGGCGAACGGAACGAGTTGGCGCTTGCGGTACACCTCATCCAGCAGGCCTTCGGCGCGGTAGAAATAGAGCGCGTTGTAGAAATCTGCGCCGTTGCGGTCGAAACCACCGACGATGATCTCGGCGTTAACGTTCTTGGCCAGATCGCCGAGGCGCTTTTGCAGCCACGGCACGCGGTTGATCTCCGCCGTCACGACGGTCTCCGGCCAGACGATCAGTGCCGGATGTCCGTGCGCCGCCTCGACCGTTAACGACGTGTAACGTTCGAGCGCCGTATAGAACGACTCGGGTTTGAACTTGAGGCTCTGCGCGATGTTGCCTTGAATCGCGGCGACTTTGAGCGTCGCCGGCGCGAGCGTGCGCGCGGGCCACGTCAGCCACGCGAGCGCGACGGCGCCGACGATCAGCGCATACGCGATTCCGGCCGGTCGTAACGCGCGGCGCGAAAAACCTGAGCGAATCGCGAAGGCCGCGTACGCCGCGAGCAAACACAGAACGAATGTGATGCCGTACGTTCCCAGGAACGACGCGAGCGGCGCGAAGGGTGAATCGACCTGCGTGTAGCCGAGGCTCCCAAACGGCGTCCCAAGCACGCCTATGCCCTCGGAGCGAAACCATTCGCCGAACGCAAAGACGGCTGCGGCCGCCGCGGGCACGAGCGCTGGATGAGCGCGCTCGCGCACGAGCGCAATCGCGGCTGCCGGCAAGGCGAACTCGAACAATGCCGCGCCGATTCCGGGCCCGAGCGTCATGAAGAAACCGAAGGGAGCGATTAGCGCACCGGCCGTCTCGCCGAACCATGCGAAATTGATCGCAAAGAAGACCGTTCCGGCAGCCCAACCGACCAAGAAGGCGCGCTTCGGCGAGAGCCCAAACCAGGCCCAGAAGAGTCCCACCGCGCCCAGCGGTGCCAGCACGACGGCGTTGGTTTTGGGGAAAGCTAACGCTACGAGCACCGCGCCCGCGATCGCAACCCCCAGCGCCGCCCACGAGGAACCCATGCCGCTGCGCCGCGTCCTATCCGCCGTCATCCTCATCCTGTTCGCTTCGGCACTCGCCGCCTGTGGTCGTCAAGTTACGCCCGATCCCGTCACCAATAACCTTTCGGGCACGATGCTGATCAAGTTCCGCACCAAGGCTGCGATGGACTTCAACAATTTCAATTACGTGATCGTGTTCAATACGTGTTCCCTCGGGGGCGAACCCTACCCGAACGTGTTTACCACGACCTTCACCAACTACTCGTACGCGTTCGCGGTCGGAGCGGACTTCGGCGGGGGAGCGGTGCAGCCGACCCTGATCCAATACATCCTGACGCCGGGGACGAGTAATCAGCTCAATCCGCAGACCGTCCAATACAACCCCGCGACCACGCAATTCACGCCCAACGACAACGGCTCGAACAACGAATTTACCTTGATTTTTCCGATCATGCAGCTGAGCAACCCGCTCAACGTAAACCCCGCTTGTCCGAACGGCGCGACGCAATCGAGCACCTGGTTCATCAACTTCTTCACGATCGACAAGACCTCGCACATACAAGATTCGCTCGGCGTCAACGGGGCCAACGACACCACCTTCACGTTCAGTATCAACACGACGGCCGTCTCGAATAACGCGCTCTTCCGGCCGTCGGGTATTCCGTTGCCGTCGAATCAGGCGGCGGCGATCGACGGCGGCGAGATCGACACGCACTGAACCCGGCGTTCCGCTTCCGGGCGGCGCACTCTAGAAGTTCAGGCTCTGCGGAATGATCGAGGTCGGTTGACCACCTAGGCCCAAGCCGACGCTCTGATTCGGGAACGCGAGAATCACGACGTTGAAGTTGAATTGCTTGAGGTCTTGGTTGTAGGTGAGATCGACGCGGTAACAATCGCCGATGATCTTGCTCAGGTAGACGTTCTTGTTCTCGAGACGCCCCTTGTTCTTCCAATCGATGTTCGACGAGAACTGCAACGTCGTGTCGCGGCCAAACGGGGTGATTGCCTGCACGTTGGTCGTGTAGAATCCGGCTCCGGGCCCCGGCTGCCAGAAGCCGCCGATCACGATCATCGAGCGCGGCGACGGCCGCGCGTTAAGCTGGTATTGAACCGACTGAGCCTGGCGGTTGAACGCGGTGCCGGTCGAGAGTGAGAACGCGTAAATATCGCGATTGAAGAAGCGCAACACGTCCGAAGCCTGATGCGAACCGCCGTCCAGCCGGTCGATCAATTGGAACGGAACGTTGGCCGGTCCGATCGGATGCTGTTCGTTGTACGTGATCGAATTGACGATATGGTCGCTGAGCGGCGTCGTGAACGACGCGTTCTGCGTCTCGAACGCTTTTTCATCGCCCGTTCCGTAGAAGTCTTGGACGAGGTGCTCGGTCGCGGTGAAGTCGCTCACGCCAACCTTGAAGAAGAGCGGCTGATTGAAATCGATCTGAGCGCGCTGGGTCGAGAAATGATTCTGAGGTTCGGTGTATTCGCCGATCGTCAACTCTGTCGTGAACGGGAAGCGATAGCCGTGAAAGTTGATGTGCGGCATCACCGTCAGTTCGGGCACACGATCGTAGCCCGAGGTCGGCGCCGAGCTATCCGACTTGTCGTATTGCAGATTGAAGTCGGCGGCTTTGGTGAAATAATGCGTCTGCGATTGAAGATGCAGCGTGCTCGAGCTGCCGAACGACGAATCGAACTGCCCGTACGTCACCTGCAGCTGTTCGTTGACGTCCTTGGTGACGGCAATGATGTCGCTAAACCCGACGTTGGAGCTGCTCTGCGCCGAGCCTTGGGTCGTGCGCTGGTACGTCAACGTCTCGTTCATCGCCGTTCCGGTATGCGACAAGGTCGCGTTGATGTCGAGCCGCGCCGGCAGCGTGACGTCGGGCCCGAAGTCGCCCGTGTAGTTGACGCCGATCGAACTGCGCAAACGACTGTTGAAGTTCTCGATCTCCTGAAGGGAGACGTTCGTCAGGCGCGCGTTCTGAAGATGATCGGAGATCGTGTATGCGTCGATCGAGAGCGAGCGGCGATTGGTCTTCGAGCCGATGAAGGCCGTATATCCGAGGCCCAAGCCGCGCTTGCTGAAATACTCGATCCGATAGTAGCCGTAGTACGTATTGGAAGGGTTGAACCCGATCCGGGCTTTGACGTAATAGCCCTCGACCTCGGAATAGCCGACGACCGGCAGGAAGCTCGTCTGGCGGCGCGGGTCCTTGACGTCGCGCAACGGGATAATGAGCAGCGGCAAATAGAAGATCGCGAGCGGACCGAGCCAGATCGTCGCCTTGCGCGCGATCAACTTATCGCCGGGCAGCACGTCGAGCTGGCGCGCTTCGACGTGGTACCCGCCGTGCGGATTGACGCAGGTCGTGAACGAGGCATGTTCGCCGTGCGTCACGCCGCTCGACGTGGTGGTCAGCTCGCGGGCCGTGTAGTAGACCTTCCCGCTCTGTACGCCCTCGGTCGTTTCGCCGCGCCCGTTCGCCAGGATCGCCCGGTTGTTTTTCGTGTCGAAAGTGATCGAGTCGGCGTAGAGAATCGCATCCTGATTCTTATTGATCAGGTAGGTGTGTCCGGTGATGAGCGCGGTGTGATCGCCGTCGAAGTGGCCCCGATCGCCGACGATCTGACCTTCTGAATAATACAGATGGACGTTGCCGAGCGCGTCCCACTCGCCGTTCTCACGATTGGTGCCGGTGATATGATCGGCCAAGACCGCGATCTGGAAGGGAGCGAGCGTCGGTATGGGAGTCGGTCCGGCCGCCGTCGGCTGCGGCAGCGGTGAGGCGCTCGAACCGGCTGCCGGAATTGACGGCGGCGACCCCGTCGGATTGACGAGCGGCACTCCGCCAGTGGAGGCGGCGGCCGGTGGCGACGGCGTCGGCAGCGGCGGCGCGGTCGGCAGCGCCGTCCCGGTCGGCCGCGGGCTCGGCGGGACGAAGACGCCCGGTCCCGGCGGCGGCGGCGGAAGCG
>PLDY01000049.1 GCA_003136895.1 Candidatus Erabacter solicola
GCGTGGTCGCGCGATCTCGCCGCCGGCATCACCTCGACGATCGTGCTCGGCGCGATCGGCGGTCCGGCGCTCGGCTTCGTGCACGCAGTGGCGTCGGCGTTCGCGGCCAAGCCGTTCGGTGCGTATATGAAGCGCGAACTCGGCGCCGATCTGCACGCGCGCTTCTTCCCCTCGCTCGAGGTGGAGTTGGCCGCATGGGCCGGCAGGCTCGCAGGCGAGATCGCCTCCGTGTATACCGACGTCGCCGACGGCATCGAGCGCGAGCGCGCGACCGCGCGCGCCGAGACGCTGGATCCGATCGAGCGCGCGCTCAGACCGGTCGATGCGGCCGCGCGCGCGGCGCGGCTCGGCGAGCTTGGCACCGCGCGGCAGCGGCTCGCGACGATCGAGTCCGGCGTCGCGCGGCTCGAAGCGAGGTTGCGCGCCGGCGGCGATGCGGCGCCGGACGATCCGGCGGCGGTGCCGATGCTGCCCGAGAGCACGGCCTTCGACGAGGCGACCTACGATCGCGGGCTGCGGCCGGAGCGCTACCGCGTCGTCATCCTCGGCGCCCTGCGCCGCGGAAAGACGAGTCTGATCAACGCCATCGCCGGGACGCGTCTGCTGCAAGACGAGAGCGACCGCGAGGCGCTCTTCCCGATTCACGTACGCTACGGCGAGAGCGCGCGCGCCTTCACGCTCGAAGAAGGCGGCCTCTGGCGCGAGGTCGCGCTCGAGAACGCGATGGCCGAAGCCGCCCGGACGCCGATCTTGATCGAGGTTCCCTGGAAGATGCCGCGTCAGCTCGTGCTCGTGCATGCGCCGGCCTTCGATTCGGGAAATCCGCGCGCCGAAGAGATCGCATTCGCGGCCGCGCGCGCCGCGAGCGAGGTGCTGGCGCTCTTTTCGCGTCAACTTTCAGATCGCGAACTCGCCCTCTACGGGCGCGTCGCCGAACTCGGCAAGCCGATGCTCTTCGCTCACACGATCGCCGATAACGAAAGCGCCGCCGAGCGCCGCGACGTGGTGGAACTCGCCGGCCGCTACGTACGCGAGCGCAACATCGCGGTGCAGCGCATCTTCACCGTCTCCGCGCTCGATTATCTCGAAGCGCTGCAAGCGGGCCGCGCCGCCGCGGCTTGGAACGAACTCGGCGCGCTACGTGAGACGCTCGAAGCGCACTCCGCCGAACACATGCAGCGCCTCGCCGAGCGCGAACGCCGCAGCGTCGAACTCGCCGCGATCTCGGCAAACGCGAACGAGACCGCCAGCTCGCGCCCGAATCTGCGACGCGCGATCGACCGGCTCTTCGGTCGCGAAAAGTAAGGCCGGCGCGCTCGCAACAACAAGCGCCGAGGTTACTGGGGTGCAATCCCGAATCTCCAGTAAAGTGTCTCAGAGTTACACCCTTGGGCCCGCTCGTCTCGCCCTAGGGAACGGTAAAGCCCACTTTGGGCGGCTGGCAATAGACAACGGCCGCATTACCCGCATCCTCGACGGCGACGGTCCGAGCGACCTGGGCGTTCCCCAGAATGCGACGATCGCGCCCGGCATGATCGACGTACATACCAATGGCGCCGACGACATGCTTTTCAACCGCGATCAGGGCAACGCCGTCGAGATCGCTTCGCAAGCGTACGCCGCGCAAGGCGCGACCGGCTTCGTGGCGACGATCATGACCGCACCCTGGGAATCGATGCTGCACGCCGCGAGCGAAGTCGCCGAGGCCGCGCACTCGCTGCTCGAAGGTCCGCAGGTCGCGGGCGCGCGCTGCCTGGGAATCCATTTCGAGGGCCCGTTCCTCAATTCAAAATTTCGGCGCGTGCACCGCCACGATTGGCTGATCCCGGCGAGCCTCGATCGCGCCAAAGCGATGATCGAATCGTGCGGCGGAGCGCTCGTCATGGTCACGATGGCGCCCGAGGCCGAAGGCGTTGACGAAGCAACGCGTTTTTTTCACGCGCAAGGCATCATCTGCTCGGCGGGCCACACCGCGGCTCGTTACCGCGACGGCATCCTCGCGATCGGTCTCGGCTTTCGTACCTTGACCCACGCCTTCAACGCGATGCCGCCGCTCGATCACCGCGAGCCCTCGATCCTGGCCGCCTTCATGCAAGAAGAGCGCACGACGGTGCAGGCAATCTGCGACGGTTACCACATCGCGCCGGTCATGATGGATATCCTGTACCGCACGCTGCGCGAGCGTTTGGTGTTGGCCACCGATTACATGGCGCCCGCGGGCAGCGGGTACCGCATCGAAGGCGGCGTGGTTCGCGCCGAGGACGGAACGATCGCGGGTAGCGCGCTACGCTGCGACAAGGCGGTGCGTAACCTGATGAGTTATGCGTCGATTCCGTTTGAGACGGCGATCGTCTGCGCGACGGCGGCGCCGGCAAAGTTGCTCGGCATCGAACACGAGTGCGGCACGCTGGCGAACGGCAAGCGCGCCGATCTCTCGATCTGGAGCGCCGAGCACGAGATTCTCGCGACGATCGTGAGCGGCCGGCCCGTCCACGGTAACCGGCATTTGCTCGCAACGGCGGCCAGCGCGACTAGCGTCGGTTGAGCGCGGCTCCGGCCAAACTTCGAAACGTCCAAGCGCTGCGTGCGATCGCGGCGCTTCTCGTAGTCGGCAATCATCTACCGCGCGACGAGGGTAAACTCTTCGGTGGCGGTCTGCTCGCCGGAACGGGCGCCGCGGGCGCGACCGGCGTCGACCTCTTCTTCATCCTGAGCGGCTTCATCATGCTGGTCACGACCTGGAACGTCTTCGGGCAGCCGGGCGCCGCACGCGACTTTCTGATCCGGCGCGTCCTGCGCATCTATCCCCTCTGGATCCTCGTGACGCTCTTTGCACTCGCGCTCAATCACGTTGCTCCGAGCGCGCTGCATCTCGAGAATAACTCGCCGCTCGACGCCGTGTGGTCGCTCCTGCTAATCCCGCACGGCGTCGACCCGATCGTCGTCGTCGGCTGGTCGCTGCAGTTCGAGATGTATTTCTACCTCGTCTTCTCGGCAGCACTGCTCCTCGTGCGCGACCGCCTCAAGCTTGCGATCGGGCTTTGGATCGCGGTCACGCTTGCGTTGCAGATCGCGGGCGCCCTGGGCGGCGTCTGGTGGCTGCGGTTCTTCGGCGACCCGCTCGCCTTTGAGTTCATGGCCGGCATCGGGATAGGCGTGCTGGTGATGAACCGGCGCTACATTCGTCCCGAGATCTTCTTGGCGATCGGAATCGTCGGCGCGGTCGTCGCGATCGCTTACTCGGCGCGCTTCTCCGGCTTCCCAACGCTGCCGCTCGCGTGGTTCCGGGTGACCTGCGTCGGCACGTTCATGGCGGCTATCGTGTATGGCGCGGTCGCGCTAGAAGCGCGCGATGGACGCATCGCTCCGCGCTGGCTCGTCTCGCTCGGCGATGCGTCGTATTCAATGTACCTGTGGCACGGCTACCTGCTCGGGGCGCTGGTCATCGCGTTCGAGAGGCTGCATCCTAACGGCACGCTCGCGGACCTGACATTCATCGCGGTCGCCTACATCGTCGTCGCGGCCGGATCGATCGCGATCTACCGGCTGGTCGAGAAGCCGATCCTCAAAGCGTTCCAGCGTCTCGGCCGAATGGCGCCCGAACGCACCGTCGTCGACTCGCGCTAGCCGCCCAAATAGGCGGCTCGCACCGCCTCGCTCGCCATGAGGTTGGCGGCGCTATCGGCGTAAACGATCTTGCCGACTTCGAGTACGTAGCCGCGCGTCGCGATCGAGAGCGCTTGGCGCGCGTTCTGCTCGATCAGCAAGATCGTCGTTCCGCGCGCGTTGATTTCGCGGATGACGCCGAAGATCGTCTGCACCAGGATCGGCGAGAGTCCGAGCGAGGGTTCGTCGAGCATCAGGAGCCGCGGCCGCGACATCAGCGTCCGGCCGATCGCGAGCATCTGCTGCTCGCCGCCCGAGAGCGTTCCGGCCTTCTGCACGAGGCGCTCGCGCAAGCGCGGGAACGTCGTCAGCACGCGCTCGAAATCCTCGGCGATCTCGCTTCGCGAAGCTCGCGTGTACGCGCCAAGCTCGAGATTCTCGCGCACCGACATACGCGCGAAGACGCGCCGGCCCTCGGGTGAATGCCCGACGCCTCGCCGCACGACGCCGTCGGGTGTCAGTTTGAGCAGACCGTCGCCGGCGAAGCGAATCGTGCCGCGCGACGGACGTAAGAGACCGCTGATCGAACGCAAGGTCGTCGTCTTGCCGGCGCCGTTCGCGCCGATCAAGGTGACGATCTCACCTTCGTCGACCGTGAGGCTGACGCCGGAGAGCGCGCGGATGCGGCCGTATTGGGCGTCGAGGTCTGCGACCTCGAGTAGCGCCACGCTTAGGCGGCCCCGTCGGCGCGGCCCAGGTACGCCTCGATGACACGCTCGTCGTTGCGCACCGCCTCGGGCGTGCCCTCCGCGATTTTCTCGCCGTGATCGAGCACCGTCACCCGCTCGCTGAGATTCATCACCAGGTGCATGTCGTGCTCGATCAAGAACACGGTCACGCCCTTATCGCGAATGCGCCGGATCAGCGCGATCAAGCCTTCCTTCTCGCGCGGATTCATGCCGGCCGCCGGTTCGTCGAGCAAGAGCAGCTTGGGATCGGTCGCGAGCGCGCGCGCGATCTCGAGGCGCCGCTGGTGGCCGTACGAGAGGTTGCGCGCGTAGTTGTCGGCATCGCCTTCCAGACCGACGAATTTCAGCAGCTCGCGGGCGCGCTCGCGAACCGTCCGCTCTTCGGCGCGCTGGCGCGGCGTGTGCAACAGCGAATCCACGAGCGATGCGCGCATCTGCGCGTGGCAGCCGGTCATCACGTTATCGAGCGCCGACATGAACGCAAAGAGGCGAATGTTTTGAAAGGTCCGCGCGATGCCGCGCGCGGTAACCCGGTCGGTCGAGAGGCTGCGCAACGTGCGCCCCTCGAGATCGATCGCGCCGGACGACGGCGAATAGATTCCGGTGATCAAGTTGAAGACGGTCGATTTCCCCGCACCGTTCGGACCGATCATCGCGACGATACTGCCCGCCTCGATTGCAAAGGAGAGATCGTTCACCGCCACGAGCCCGCCGAAGGTCTTACGTACGTTGGTGAGTTTGAAGAACGACACTAGCGCGCCGCGCCTTGGTACTCGGTCTGCTCTTGCGCCGAAATGCCGGGATCGGTTAACGCCTCGCGCAACTCGGCGCGGCGCTGCCGGCTTGGGATGAGCCCCTCGGGCCGGAAGAGCATCATTGCGACCAGGATCACTCCGTAGAGCATGAAACGGTAATCGGTGAAATCGATCCAGGTCAAGCCGATCGAGTGCACGAGGTTGGTCGACTGCGGCAACAGGAAACTGTTGATGAACGAGAGCGCGAAACTGCCTACGATGACGCCCGGAATGTTCCCCATGCCGCCGAGCACGAGCATCGAGAGCACCAGCACGCTGACGTTGAACTGGAACTGGTCGGGCGAGACCAAGTCGAGTTTGGCCGCGTACGCGACGCCGGCCAAGCCGCTGAACGACGCGCCGAGTGCGAACGCCGAGAGCTTGGCCGCGGTCGTATTGATCCCCATGTGCCGCGCGGCCAATTCGTCTTCGCGAATCGCCATCCAGGCCCGGCCTAAGCGGCTATTCTGCAGGTTGCTGGCGAGCAGCACCCCGATCACGATGAGCCCGAGCATCACGTAGAAATACGGCGTCGCACTGAATCCGAAGCGATGGCCGAAGAGCGACGGCGAGTCGAGCGAATTGATGCCGTTCGGGCCATTGGTGTACTGGGACAGGTTCAAGAACGTCTGCGGCACGATCTCGCCGAAGCCAAGCGTGACGATCGCCAGATAGTCGCCGCGCAGCCGCAAGGTCGGGGCGCCGAGCAGAATGCCGAAGATCGCCGCGATCCCGGACGCCGCGAAGAGCATTACCCAGAACGGAACGTGGATGCCGAACTGCTGGCTTGCCAGCATCGCGTAACTATACGATCCGATCGCGAAGAACGCGGCGTAACCGAGATCGAGCAGGCCCGCGAAACCGACCACGATGTTGAGCCCGAGCGCGAGCAAGATGAACGCGCCGGCGTTAGCCAAGAAGTCGATGTGCGAGTTGTTGTGGTCGACGAGCGGAACGAGCGGCAACAACAGGAGCGGCACGAACCGCAGGGAGCGCCGCACGGCCGGATTCACGCTAGACTTTCTCCGGCACAGCTTCGCCGAGCAGGCCCGAAGGCCGGAAGACCAAGACCAGAACAAGGACCGAGAAGACCACGACGTTGGTCCACTGCGCGCCTTGCGGAATGTACTGCGTCGCGAACGCCTCGACCAGGCCGATCAAGAAGCCGCCGAGCATCGCGCCCGCGACGTTACCGATGCCGCCGAGTACCGCGGCCGTAAAAGCCTTGAGGCCGGCTTCGAAGCCGTTGAAGAACCAGGTCGTGCCGTAGTAAACGCCGCTGACGAAGCCGGCCGCGCCCGCCAGCGCGCTGCCGATCAAGAATGTCATCGCGATCGTGGTGTTGATGTTGATGCCCATCAGTTGCGCGGCGTCGCGGTCTTGCGCCGTCGCGCGCATCGCTTTGCCCATCTTGGTGTTGCGGATGAAGAGCTGCAACGCCACCATCATCACGATGGCCAGCACGATTACCAAGATCTGCTTGGCCGCGATCTCGACGCCGCCGGCTTGGAACGACGGGTTCGGGATCACCGCCGGAAACGAGATCGGCGACGGCCCCTTCCAGAGCTGCATGACGTTCTCGAGGATGAACGACATGCCGATCGCGGTAATCAACGGCGCTAGCCGTGGCGCGTTGCGCAATCGGCGATAGGCCAAGCGTTCGATCAAGACGCCCGTGATGCCGCAGAGCAGCATCGCCGCCAGCATGGTGACGAGCACTACGCCGACGAGCGCGAGACCGTGAACTTCGCCCGAGACGCCCAAGCCCGTCAAGATGGCAAGCGAAAAGAACGTCCCGAGCGTGTATACGTCGCCGTGGGCGAAGTTGATCAACTCGATGATGCCGTAGACCATCGTGTAACCAAGCGCAATCAACGCGTAAATGCCGCCCAGCGACAACCCGTTGATCAGTTGTTGGTAGAAGACGTCCAAGGGGGACTTACGTCTTCAAATTGACTTGATCGACGAAGACGGCTTTGCCGCCACTGATCTTGTAAAGGCTCAAGATGGGTGCGGTCGTGTCGCCGTTGGCATCGAAGCCGACGGTGCCGATCGGCGAGACGAAGCCCTTGGTCGCGGCAACGCCCTTGGTCACGTCGACGCGCGCGGGCATCTTGTTGCCGGCTGCCGTGATGGCTTTGTTGATCGCCGCGATCTCGATCATGGCCGCGGTGTAGGCGTTCGCGCTGTACGGGCCGACATCGACACCGAAGCGCTTCTTGTAGTTGGCGACGAACGTCTTGGCGCTCGCGAGCTTCGACGTTTCGGGCGCGGCTACCGTGTAATACGAACCGTTCGCCATCGTGCCGGCCGTCTTGAGGAACGTGTCGTCGCTGATACCGTCGCCGCCGACGTATGCGACCGTTTTGAGCGCCGAATCGCCCATCTGCTTGCGCAGCAAGCCACCGCCGCTGACAGTAGTACCGCCGAAAAAGACGACGTCGGGGCGGAGGTTCTGCGCCTTGGTCAGCAACGCTTTGAAGTCGGTCTGGCCGGCGTTGAGGTGTTCGTGACCGAGCACCGTGCCGCCGCCCTTCTTGAACTGCGCTTCGAAGACGTCGGCGAGGCCCTTGCCGTACGTCTCGTTGTCGTCGACGATGAAGACCGCCTTGAAGCCAAGTTTCTTAGCGAACGCCGCATCGGCCGCGCCTTGGTGATCGTCAGTCGTGCATACGCGAAAAAAGCTGTTCAGCTCGGGATGCGAGGTGCGCAGTTTCCGGCCGTCGTCGCCTTGCGTTAAACCGTTAGACGTATTTGACGGACTGATTTGCGTCAGCTGAGCATCGTTCGTCAACGGAATCTCCGCCTTGGCGACGTTCGAGTTGAACGGCCCTACCATTGCAAGAACGGCCGCATCTGAAATGAAGGTCTTGGTGTTCTGCGCCCCTAGGGCCGGATCGTGCTTGCCCTGCACCGCGTCGTCGAGGTCGTCGACCGCGTAGCTAAAGCCGCCGGGAATCGCCGTCTTATTCGATTCTTCGACGGCGAGGATCACGCCGTTACGCGTCGGGATGCCGTTGGAAGCGTCGCCGCCGCTGAGCGGAAGCTCGACCCCGATCTTGATCACGTTTCCGGCAGCGGCCGCCACCGGAGCGGCTGAGGACGTGCTTGTGGATTGGGTCGTCGTCGAGGACGGCGAACAGGCTGCCAGTAGAGCGGCGCTCAACCCGGCTGCGGATAAGCGAGCGAGGGCGCTTCCAAGACGCATAACGAGACCTCCTTAAAGGTGCAGAGGTCAGTACGCCGGGGGAAAGGGCTTCTCTTTCCGGCGGCCGGCCTGGGCGAACCGGTTGACCCGGGAGAGCGGCTTCGGCACCACGGGAAACCGTATCGCCGCCGCGTAAATTCACACGTCATGATCGTCTCGCGTACGCCGTTCCGGATCACGCTAGGCGGCGGCGGTACCGACCTCCCGAGCTTTTANNTATGCCGACCGCAAGGTGCGCCTCCACTACACGCAAAGTGAGGTCGTCGATCGCGTCGAGGACCTCAAACACGAATTGGCGCGCGAGGCATTGCTCGCTCACGGCATCAAGGACGGCATCGAGATCGCATCGCTCGCCGATCTCCCCGCGGGTACTGGTCTCGGCTCGTCGAGCTGCTATCTGGTCGGGTTGCTCAATTCGATCCGCGCGTATCGCGGCAAGCCGGCGCACTTTGAGGACTTGGCGGCAGAGGCGTGCCGCATCGAATTGGACGTGCTCAAGAAGCCGATCGGCAAACAAGATCAGTACATGGCGGCCGCCGGCGGCGTTACCGAGTTGCGGATCAAACCGGACGGCGACGTATCGGTCGCTCGCATCGCATTGCCCGACTATGCAATCGGCGAGTTCACCGCCAACGCGCACCTCTACTACACGAACGTGCAGCGAACCACGACCGACATCTTGGGCGAGCAGATGAAATCGCTGCGGGCCGGGCAGGGCGCAGTCGAGGAAAATCTGCTCAAGATTCGCGACATCGGCTACAAGATCGGCGACGCGATTCGCGCGGGCGACTTCGACCGCTTCGGAACGCTGACGCACGAGCACTGGCTGGCCAAGAAAGAGCTTTCGCCGAACGTCACGATCTCCGAGGCCGAGCGGCTCTACGAACACGTCCGCACCGAATATGGCGTCCTCGGCGGCAAGATCGCCGGCGCCGGCGGCGGCGGCTTCTTGATGCTCTACTGCCCGCAAAAAGAAGGCCGGCGACTGACGGACTTCATGGAAGAGCAGGGGATGGCGCGGCTTTCATATCGCGCCGAGTTTGAGGGCAGCCGCGTGATCACCAACGTGATGAGTTCCCGCGGGGTCCCGCTGCACGTACCCGCGCTCCCGGCAGTCTGACCGAATGCGATCCGTCTGGGATCTGCTCGGGCGTCTCCGCGACGATCGGCACACGCAGCGCCTGTTAACCCGTTATCTGCTCATCGGCGGTTTTGTCTTTTGCCTCGATGTCGGCAGCTTTCAGGCGTTGCTCAAGGCGGCCCTCTTTCGCCCGCTCGCCACGACCGTGTCGTTTCTCATCGCCATTTCGGCACACTTCACGCTCAACCGCTTCTTCAATTTCCGCCGCTTCGAGCGCAGTGCGCTCGCGCAGGCCCGAACGTACTCCGTCGTCGCCGGCGTTTCGCTGCTGCTCTCGATCGTCATGGTTGAGGCCGGGGTTCGGCTTCTAGGCTTGCCGCCGATCGTAGCGAAGATCATCGCCGTCGCGGTCAACGTTCCCGTCGGCTTCCTGGGCCACCGCTACCTGACGTTCGGCGCAGGCATCGGGGTCGCAGTGCGCCGGCTCCGCGCGCGTTCGCAGCAGGTTCCATAAGAGAGCGCATGACAGACTCCTCCGAGCTCGACCTTTCCATCGTCATTCCGGCGTACAAAGAGTCATCGAAGGTCGAGCGCGACATCGTGGCCGCATCCGATTTCCTCGCTGCAAACGGCATTAGGGGCGAGATCATCCTGGTCGACGACGGCTCGCCTGACGACACCGCCGAACGAGCGGCGGCCCTGCGAGCCCGCTACAAGAACCTGATCGTGCTTAGCTACAAACCCAATCGCGGCAAGGGTCATGCCATCCGCTTCGGTGTGTTGCGCGCCACCGGCCGCATCGTCATGTTTGCCGATTCGGGGCTCTGCGTACCCTACAACATTGCGAAACTCGGCATATCGATGATCGAGATGGATATGTGCGATATCGCCAACGGCTCGCGCCGCGCCCGCGGCAGCATCGTCGTCGCTCAGCCGCTCTACCGGCGCGTCGGATCCAAGGCCTATAAGGGCTTCATCCATCTCTTCATGGGCATCCCGCGGTATATTTCGGATACGCAGTGTGGATTCAAACTCTATCGGCGAGATGTCGCGCAAGCGCTCTTCGCGCCCGCTTTCACTGACGGCTTCATGATCGATACGGAGATCATTCTGCGGGCGCTTCGCGCAAAGTACCGCATCCTCGAATTTCCGGTGCTGTGGAGCAACGACGCCGATACGCGCTACGATCCAGTCAAGGGCACGCTCCGAAACCTGCGTGAGTTGCTTAAGATTCGCTACGGCCTCAGTTCGGCGGGGCAGCGTTCGCTTACGGCACAGGCGGCGGTGACCGAACGCGCCGTCGACACGCAGACCGGCGCCTGACGGTGGCGCCAAAGCGCATCGCGGTTACCGGCGTCGCCGGTTTCATCGGCAGCAACCTCGCCGATCGTCTCTTGAACGACGGCCACGAGGTCATTGGAATCGACAACCTCGCGTACGGCGTCCGCGAGCAAATACCCCAAGGGGTCGATGTGCGGCTCGTCGATATTCGCGACCCGAAGCTGTCCGAGCACCTGCGCAACGTTGACGCGATTTTTCATCTTGCGGCCAAGAACTGCATCGCCGATTGTCAAGACGATCCAATCGAGACTAGCGACATCAACGTCACCGGAACGGTGAAAGTTTTCGATGCGGCGCGCCGTGCCGGCGTCACACGCATCATCTACGCGGAGTCGTCGGCGGTCTACGAAGGGTCCACGCTCTTGCCGACGCCTGAGAGCGACGTTCACCCCGAAAGCTTCTACGCCGTGAGCAAGGCGGCCGGCATGCTGTTCGCCGAGGCGTACCGCCGGTTCCACGGGATCGAGACGACCGCGCTGCGTTACTTCTGCGTCTACGGCCCACGTCAAGACTTCCGGCGAACGATTCCGCCCGTCATGAGCGCCTTCATCCTCACGTTGCTGAAAGGTGAGCGGCCGACGATCTACGGAACGGGCGGTAAGCGGCGCGATTTTGTCTACGTCGACGACGTGAACGATTTCCATCTCCGCTGCCTCGACGACGAACGCACGATCGGGAACGTCTACAACATCGGAAGCGGCGTCAACTACTCCGTCTACGAGATCTACCAACACATCGCGGCGCTGCTCGGCACGAACATCGAGCCCGAGATGAAACCCGATCTGCCGGGTGAGGCCGAGCTCACGCTCGCCGATATCGGCGCGGCGCGGGCGTTAGGCTGGGAAGCGCGCGTCGATTTGGATGAGGGCTTGCGCCGTTCGGTCGCCTATATCAAGCGCGAAGTCCTCGAAGGACGCTAGCCGACGGCGGTCGTGAGACCCGTTGCCGCCGAACGGTAGACCGCATCGAGCATCGCCATTGCGGCAAGGCCGTCTTGCGGGCCGCCCATATAGGGCTTCCCGTCCCTGATCGCGCTCTGAAAATCCGCCCATTCGAGTCGCCATGACTCGTCCGGCCCGTCAAACTCGCGCCGCGTCATGCGGGGCGGTCCGCCTTCGCGGTTGCGCGTGCCGGTGACGAGCGTTTCGGTACCGTAGCTTTTCCCGAGCCCGGTCACTTCGACCGAACCGAGCTCGCCGTACACCTCGAAAGTGAAGCGATTCTTCCACTGCGTCCACGACGTATGAAACGATGCGAGCGCGCTCGAGTCGAATCGGAACAGGCCGAATGCATTGTCTTCGAGCGGCGCGATCGGCCAAACGGCGCTCTGGGTGTACGCAAAGACCTCGCTCGGCACCCCCGCAAACCACGCAATGAGATCGAAGATATGCACGCCTTGATCGGTCGCTTCGCCGCCGCCGGCCAGCGCCGGATCTCCACGCCACTCGAGTTCGTATCCGGGCCGACCGCCGTGGCCGTAGACCGCGCGAATATTTATCGGCCGTCCGATCGTCCCGGACGACACCAGCGCGAACGCGGCGCCGAGCGCCGGATGGTAGCGATGGTTGAAGCCCACCTTGACCAGACGTCCGGCGACGGCGGCCGCCGCGGCTATCGCTCTCGCCTCCGATAGCGTGCGGCCCATAGGCTTTTCGAGAAGCACGTGCTTGCCGGCGCGCAACGCTTCGATCGCGATCGGCGCCAAGAATGCATTGGGCGTTGCGATGACGACGGCATCAACGTCACCCCGCGCGACGACCGGACGCCAATCCGCGTTCCATTCGCAACCAAACTCGGCGCCGGCCTCGCTCGCCAGCGCCGCGTTGGAGTCGACCACACTCGCCAGAACCGACGAAGCATCCTCCGAGACGACGCCGGCGCGGCGCCTTCCGATCAGGCCGCACCCGATGACCGCAACCCGGGTTATTGCCAATCCATATTCCGATCGCGCGGCAGTATCCGGCGAAGCGTAAAGATATCGGTATCGCGCAGCTCGGCCAGATGTTTTGGCCAGAGCCGATACCCGTCGTACGGCGCTGCGACGAATTTCCCGGTGATCCCCTTGGCCGCGTCTGAAACCAAGAATGCCGCCGCCTGGGCGCCGACGGTCGCGGGAACGCCGCCGCTCGCGATAGCGTCCCGCGTTTTCGCGAAGAACTCGGCGCCGGCGCGTTCGCCGGCGGCCATCGTCGCCTCGTGCATCCGCGTTATGACAAGGCCCGGCGCAACGCAGTTCACTTCGACGTTGGGAGCCAGTTCCTCAGCGATCGTTTCGGTGAATCGCACGACGGCCGCTTTGCTGCACGCATACGCGCTATAGTTGGGAAAGGCATTCGCGGCGCCCCCGCCGGAGAAAAGAACGATCCTGCCACCCCGGCTCAGCATGCAGCGCGCCGCGGCGCGCGCCACCAGAAACGTGCCCAGCAGGTTGATGCGAATCGTCTCCGACCAAGCCGAGAAGTCGAGATCGGTCATGCGTCCGATCGGGCCGTAGATCGCCGCCGCGTGAATGAGCCCGTCGCATGCGCCAAAGCGCTCTTCGAGAAAAGAAAACGCGGCCTCGACATCCGCCTCTGAGCCGACGTCACCCGAGACGACGCCGACCGATCCCGCAAAACCTTCGGCTTCAAGTTCCCCCTCCGCCCGGGAAAGCGCCTCGACTCCGCGCGCGCACAGCACGACCTTAGCGCCGTGCGAAAGGCAAGCTCGCGCGGACTCCAACCCGATTCCCATGCTGCCGCCGGTGACCAGAATTATTTTTCCGGCAAGCGGCTTGCCTTCACTCTGCATTGGCCCGTGGTTCGCGCTAAATAGCCGTACATTCCCGCAGGACCGGCGACGTAGCGTAGCCGAGTTGGCTATGTGACAATCTTTGTGAGCGGCCTATGGCATCTCGGATGCGTAACGGCGGCCTGCCTCTCGGAACATTATCGGGTCATCGCGCACGATATGGACCCGAGCGTGATCGAAAAGCTCGAGCGCGGAGTACCGCCGGTGCACGAGCCCGGGCTCGCGGATCTGGTAGGACGCGGCCTCTCCGCCGGACGGTTGTCATTCACGCACGATGCGGGAGATGCCGCTCTCGCCGACGTCGTTTGGATGACGTACGATACGCCGGTCAACGATCGCGACGAGAGCGACGTGGCGTTCATCGAGCGTGGGCTCGTCGAACTCTTGCCGCACGTACAGACGGGCAAGCTCGTCATCGTGTCGTCGCAAGTTCCGGCCGGCTTCACGCGGCACATGGAAGACGTCGCGACTGCGATGAAGCGCGACGTGTCGTTTGCCTACCTGCCCGAAAACCTCCGTCTCGGAGCCGCACTGAACGGATTCCGCACGCCCGATCGGATCATCGCAGGCATCCGCGATCAAAGGGATGCCGAGCGCATCGGTCTTCTGCTCGCACCGTTTTCGAAAAATATTGTCTGGATGTCGCCCGAATCCGCCGAGATGACCAAACACGCCATCAACGCATTCTTGGCGACCTCCATCACGCTCATCAACGAGATCGCCGGAATCTGCGAAAGCGTCGGCGCCGACGTAAAAGCGGTCGAACTCGGGCTGCGCAGCGATGCCCGGATCGGCTACCTGGCGTCCCTTACGGCCGGGAGCGGCTTCGCCGGCGGCACGCTCGCCCGCGATCTGCGAACGCTGTCATTTCTCGGGAACAGCGCAAATATCGAGACGCCGGTGGTGGATGGAGTTCTTCTGCGCAACGAGGTCCAGCAACGCTGGATGGAACGCGCCTTGCTGCGCGAGATTCGGACGGCCGGATGGAAGCGAATAGCTATTCTCGGGTTGACGTATAAACCGGGGACCGATACGCTGCGGCGCTCGATGGCGGTGGATCTCGCCCTTCGCCTGCACGCAATGAACGCCGTCGTCGTGGCGTACGATCCGGCGATCACGGAGTTGCCGGAGTATCTCGCGCGACACTTCACCTTGACCGAGGACATCGCGGGCGCGCTTGAGGGAGCCGATGCGGCCGTCGTTGCGACGAACTGCGCAGAATTTCAGGGCTTGACCGCCGCCTCGTTCCACGGAATGAAAGCGCGCATCGTGATCGACCCGGAACGGGTTCTGGAGGGCCTCATCGGCGCCGACAAGAGCATCCGCTATGTCGGCGTCGGCTTACCGGACTAGGACAGCTCTTGAAGCGTATCGTCGGCGAGCGTGCGCTCGTAGTCCGCGAGCGAGTCGATCCACCAAAGACGTTCCGTCATTCGATAGCCGTTGATGCGCTTGCCGGCAGCAAGCGCGGCCGGAAGAACGTCGCGTCCGATATCGCTCGGCCCGCTCCGCGGGATGAAGTCGAACACACTCGCCTCTAGCACGAGCGCGCCGGCGTTGACCCACCGGCTCAGCTCGTGCCCGGGCTGCGGCTTTTCGATGAATGCGCTGATGCGATCGTCGCTTTCCAATCGCGCGACGCCGCTTTGGAAGACGTCGTCGCGCTCGAACAGCGCGACCGTCGCGAGGGCCCCGTTGCCGTGCTTCTCGATCAAGCGCGAGAGGTTGCAGGTCGATAGATTGTCGCCGTACATCAGCAAGAAACGTTCGCCGAGGATGTCGCGAGCGGGGTTGAGCGCGCCGGCGGTACCGAGCAGCGACGGCTCGTGTGAGTATACAATCCGAACCCCGAACCTCGATCCATCGCCGAAATGTTCCATGACCGTGGCCGGCAGATAGTACGTGTTTAGGATGATGTCGCGAATGCCGTGGGCCGCCAAGAGCCGTATGTTGTGCTCCAAGATCGGACGGCCCCGCATCACGATCATCGGTTTGGGCCGGGAGTCCGTCAGCGGTCGCAGCCGCCGGCCCTCTCCCGCCGCTAAGAGAAACGCATGCATCTTCCTCCCCCTTGAGGGCGCGTCACGGGCGAACCTTCAGCCCATAGAAGCGGCAAGGGACGCGAACGAAGCGCAGCGCAATGAAGACCGTGCCGAATGCGTCGCGCAGAGCTGTATTTTTGGACCGTGACGGCGTGCTCAATCGCGCACTCGTGCGGCAAGGAAAGCCGTATCCGCCGCAGACGCTCGACGAATTCGAGATTCTGCCCGGCGCGCTGGAGGCGCTCCGTCGGCTCAAGGCGCTGGGCTTCGTCCTCATCGTCGTCACGAATCAACCCGATGTCGCGCGGGGCAATCAGCAGCGCGATACCGTCGAGGCCATGAACGCGCGAATCTCGACGCTCTTGCCCGTCGACGACATCCTCGTCTGCTTCCATTCCGACGAGGATCGATGCGACTGTCGCAAACCGCTCCCCGGTCTTCTTCTTGTGGGCGCCGAACGCCACGCGCTCGATCTGTCGTCGAGTTTCCTGATCGGCGACCGCTGGCGCGATATCGCAGCGGGGCGCGCGGCGGACGTTCGAACGGTATTCATCGACTATGGTTATGCCGAAGCGCAGCCCGAACCGGGAGCGAACGCGACCGTCGCGAACGTGACGGAAGCCGCCGATTGGATCGCCGCCCAAGCCGCCCGCTGAGGAGCATGTCAGGTATGCTGCAATCTTCGTCCGCGCAAAGTGCCCCGTCGCTCGCAGGCCTCAAGATCAAGATTTTCGGCGACGGCGCGGACAAAGCCGGCATCATAGAGCTTGCCAAGAATCCGTACGTTAGAGGGTTCACGACGAATCCCACGTTGATGCGCAAGGCCGGGATCTCCGATTACGAGGCTTTCGCGCGCGATCTCTTGACGCACATTCCGCAATATCCGATCTCGTTTGAAGTCTTTGCCGACGATAACGCCGAGATGCTGCGCCAGGCCAAGAAGATTGCAACCTGGGGCGAGAGCGTCTACGTCAAGATTCCCGTCACGAACACACGCCGCGAAACGACCGCGCCGATCGTGCGGGAGCTGACGCGAGGCGGCGTCAAGCTCAACATCACGGCCCTCATGACGGTCGCTCAAGTGCGTGAGGTCTGCGCGGCGCTCGAGGGCGGCGCCCCCGCCTGCGTCTCGGTCTTTGCCGGCCGCGTCGCGGACACCGGACGCGACCCGATTCCGCTGATGAGCGAGGCGCTTTCGGTGATCGCGAACTATCCCGGCGTGGAACTCATTTGGGCTAGCCCGCGCGAGTTACTCAACATCTTCCATGCCAACTCGATCGGAACGCACATCATCACGGTGACGCACGACGTGCTCGGCAAGTTGAATCTGGTCGGAAAGAGTCTCGACGAGTACTCACTCGACACCGTGAAAATGTTTCACTCAGATGCGCAAAAAGCTGGGTTCAGCCTCTCATGAGCGGCCGGCCCTCCACCTTTTCGCACCAATTCCTGAACGAGGCCGTTGAGGTCATCGGAAAGATCGATCGCGACGCCATCGAAAAGACNNAGCGCCGGCAACGCGTCGCACGCGACCAACGATTTTCGCAAGATCGTCGGGCTCGAAACCTACGCTCCGACCGACAACGTTTCGGAGTTGACGGCACGAACGAACGACGAAGGCTGGGCCACGATTTTCAGCGAGTGGCTCAAGGTGAGCCGCCTTGCGCCCGACGACGTCATCATGGTCTTCTCGGTCGGCGGCGGCAATGTGGAAAAGAACGTCAGTCCCAATCTCGTCAGCGCGCTGCAATATGCCAAGACCATCGGCTCGAAGATCGTCGGCATCGTCGGTCGCGACGGCGGCTACACGGCACAAGTCGCCGACGCCGTGGTGATCGTTCCGGTCGTGAATCCCGAAAACATCACGCCGCACTCGGAAGCGTTCCAGGCCGTGGTGTGGCACCTGATGGTGAGCCATCCCGCGCTCAAGGCCGCCCCGACGAAGTGGGAGTCGGTCGCGAAGGCATGAGGCCCTGGACCCTCTTCACCGCGGCCGTCGGTCTCGGACTGTATCTGGTCGCGGTGAACCACGATCTCTACGACCTCACCTCGCCACCGTCGTTCGCCTGGCACATCTTGCTGCGAAAGACCTACAGCATCGTCGCGTTCGTGCTAGTCGGTTATCTTTCGCGCCGCGTCTTTGCGGAGTGGGGGCGGCGCCTTCCACCGCTAGGGTGCATCCTGCTGGTCGCGCTCTACAGCGGCGCCATCGAGATCGGACAGGCGCTGACCGGATCGAATGAGGCGCTCGGCTGGAGCGCCTTCGACATTGCCTGCGGCGCGGCCGGCGGTCTCCTTGCGTCGCTCATTCCAGCGCCGGAGCCGGCCGTCAAGGACTGATTAGACCGAAGCGAGTTCCCGCACCGCGGCCGCGTTGAAATACGAGGCTTGCGGATGATGGATGATGATCGCGGCGGTCGATTGCTCGGGCACGATTTGATAGGCTTCGGTCAACTCCACGCCGATCGCTTCGCGCGCTCCCAGCAGACGCCAAACGATCTCGTGTTGCGCGAGATCCGGGCACGCGCCATAGCCCCACGAGTAGCGCTTACCGCGATTCGGCGGTAGATTGAGTTCGGCGCGCACGCGATGGTGCATCGACTCGGCCAGCGCTTCGGCAGACTGAACCGAGAAACCGTGCAGGTAGTAGCTTTCGCTGTAGTCGCCGGCGAGTTGCAGGGCGCCTGTCCGCTCGGTCGCATTGCGTCCGATCGTCACGACTTGTAACGCGATCACGTCGCTCGCCGCTCCGTCGCCCGGCTCGTGCAGGTAATCGGCGAGCGAGAGATGCTCGCCACCCACCTGCCGCGGAAACGCAAACCGCGCGAGTTCGCGATCGCGATCTTGCGGATCGTAGACGACGATCTCGTCGCCGCTCCCGGCAGCCGGAAAGTATCCGTAGACGGCGCGCGGCGTCAGGATCGGCTCGCGCTCGGCCAGGGCCTGGTACGCCCGCAGCCGCGGTTCGAACTCGTCGCGCACGAGCGCATCCCAAACGGCGCCCTTGGCGTTCGCGCCGCCCCACGAAAGGCGATACAAACTCTTGAGGTCGAAGTTCGGCCACAACTCGCGCGGATCGACGTGGTCGACGACGCGCGCACCCCAGAAGGGCGGCGCCGGAATATCGGCGCGTTCCAGCGTCGCGCGCGCGGTTCTTCCGCCGGCCGCGACCGGACTGGGTGTCACGCGGGTCGCATCGCGAGCGCGTTCGGCTTCCTCGCGCATGCGCTGCACGAACGGCGTGCGGCGTTCTTTCTCGGCGGTCAGGACGTCCATGATCTCCAGACCCTCGAACGCGTCCTTGGCATAGTAGACGCCGGGCTCGAAGTAGCGCGCGCCCTCTTCCAAAAACCCGATGCGCCGGCCGAAATCGCGATTGATCGCCGCGCCCCCGATCATGATCGGGAACTTTAGCCGGCGCGAATCTTGCTCGTTGACGCAGACCGGCATCTGTTTCGAGGTCGAGACGAGCAGCGCCGAAAGTCCGATCGCATCGGCATCGACCTCGACCGCCTTATCGAGGATCACGCTCATCGGCACCTGTTTGCCGAGATCGAAGACCGTGTAGCCGTTGTTGGTCAGAATCGTGTTGACCAGGTTCTTCCCGATGTCGTGCACGTCGCCGAAGACGGTCGCCAGCACGACCTTGCCTTTGGTGACGCCGTCCTTCTTCTCCAAGAACTGCTCGAGATGCGCGACCGCCTTCTTCATCACTTCGGCCGACTGCAGCACGAACGGCAAGATCAATTCGCCGGCGCCGAACTTGTCGCCGACTTC
>PLDY01000071.1:0-8695 GCA_003136895.1 Candidatus Erabacter solicola
GCGCCGCGCTCACGACCGACCCGTCCAAGGCGAAAGAAACGCGCGACGTCGCCACCTCGATGCAGAAAGCGTACGATAAGCAACGTCAGATCGCGCTCGATACGCAAACGGTCATTTGGGCCTTGGTCGATGCCACGGCCGGTAAGACGAATACCGCGATCAATACGAGTCTGCCCGGGCCCGGGAGCGACGATCCTAACATGTCGTTCTCGCCCGCGGCGATGCGCGACGTGAAGAGTTACCTCAAGTTCCAGAACCAATTGGATCGCATCGGCGACGCCGAGAGCGCCGCCGCCGCGCTCGCCGAATCCGTCGTCGGGAGTTGCTAGCGAGCCGCTAGCTTCAGGACATTCCGCCGCCCTTGACGACTTTGACGTCGGGGTTCATCTCGGCGAAGGCGCCGTTCACATTGGGCAGCACCCACACCTGAAGATCCCAAATCGCCGGGAACAGGAAGACGAAACGCACGTCCTTCACGCTCTTGGCGATCCCCGCTTTGACGAAGTCTTCGGGATCGGGTCGCATAAAATTCGCACCGGCCATATTCGCATTCGCGTACAGTTTGGGCCCGGCGCCGCCGTATTTGGTCGTGCCGTTCGGGCCGGCCAGACCGAAGTGGACGTGCGCGCCGAACTTGGTCCAACGCCGCGGATCGACGCCGAACTTTTGCGGNNAGCTGGCTCGGATGCGCTTCATCGATACTCGTCCAATGACGGTTCGCGTACGAGATCGAGCCGGAATTATCTTCGTCGGTATAGCGAACGTAGCCGGCCATGCGCGCACTTTCAGGTGTGGGAAACCGCGCCTGAAGGTCCGCCGTGACTTTGCTTACGAACGGCATCTCGTTCGCAGTCGGAATGGCCGAGGGTTTGTCGTCGGCGGCTTGCGCTACGCCGGCGACCAGACCAAAGGCTAGGAAAAGGCTCGCAAGAGAACGTCTCATGCGAGCCGACTGCGCCCTGGCTTTACTTGGTCCCTGTTGGGGATGGGGCCGGGGCGGGCGAAGCCGACCCGTCGGGGGCCGGCGTGAAGACCTCGTCGGGTGGAGGGGTCTGCGGCGTCGGGACCGCGGTGGGCCTCGGTTTGGGCGTCGCCCGCGGGGGCGGCGGCTGCTGGGTATAGAACGGCGCCGGCGTCAAATCCGAGTGCGGCACATCGAAGTTCATCACCATGGGCGGCGGCGGGATGATCGCGATCGCGGCCGTGTTTCCGGCGTCGAGCGTGGCTCCGGTCAAGGCGCGAAGGACGCTGCCCACCGGCAAGACGATCTCGTGGCCCTTACGGAGCGCGGTATAGAAACCGGCGATAGGAATGAAGACGTCGGTGATCGTGTCGGTCGTACCGCGCGTCGCAAGTTGGCCGCCCGTGTGTTCGACGGTCAAGTACTCGCGATGGGCGCGAATCGGCAGCGTCCCGATGCCCTGCAGCATGAGCGGCTGAATGACGATCTGAACGGATCCGTCATTATCGCTCGCCGCCGCTTTGTGCACGCTGACGATCGTCAGCGTTGCGGGCGTGCCCTCGGGCGCGAGCGTCACGTTGTTGACGATCAGCGGGGACTGAAGATGCATGTGAACGATCTGACCGGCTAGCGACTTGCCCGAACTGATCGGGTCGTCGAGGACGAAATACAGCGGCGATCCGAACGGAAGCGAGGACGCGTTCGGAGGCGCCGGCGTTGGGGTCGTCGTCGGCGTGGATCGCGGCACATCGGGAGGCGGGATTGCGCGGGCTGCCGGCGTCACGCCGAAGAGGAGCGCCACAAGCCCGAGCACAGCCGCCAAGTGTCGCGCGCGCGGCACTACGATGCTTTCTTCTCGCTTGCTTCCCGAGCGGCGGCGGCTGCCTTCTTACCTTCTTCGATCAACTGTTTGACCTTCTGGCCGCCCTTTTGGCCGATCTCTTCATAGAACGCCGGTCCGTAGCGGTCGCGAGTGGCTTCGCCACCTTTCTTGCCGCCCTTCTTTCCGATCAGTTCGTAAAACTCGTGGCCATGGGCAAGCTTCGTAGCCTCTCCGCCCTTGCGGCCGATTTGCTCGTAGAATTCTGGGCCGTACTTGCGCTTAACGGTCTCGCCGCCTTTTTGGCCGGCCTCGCGTACCGTCATGCCGCCGCCGGGTTTGCGCTTGAGAGTCGACATTCGATGGGTTTACCTTCCGTCAATGGGTTGTCTTGACGCCGCTCGCCCTACCGGGGAGGGTCGGGGATGGAGCGCCTGCCATAACATAACGTATACCCGTCTCGGAAAGTTGGGCCACGGAACGTGAAGCTTTTTGTCATGCTTGCTTGCAGCGTGCTTTTTCTCAGCGTTATCCCAGGAATCGGCGCCCAGCAAAATTCAGAGCGTGTGATTGTCGGCGCGGAAGCCCATCGCACCGTCGATCCGGCTGTTGTCGGCATGCTCGGCGACCCGCAACTCGCGGCGCGCGCGGCACTCGCCCTTGGCCGCAGCAAAAAGCCCGAAGCGCGCACGTATCTGCGCGGCTTGCTCTCAAGTCCGCGCACGACCGTACGCGCGATGGCCGCATACGCACTCGGCGTGCTGGAAGATCCCGATGCGCTGACGCTGGAACGCCAGGCCGCTCTCAGCGATTCCGACTCTTCGGTTCGCTATGCGGCAATCGATGCGGTTGGCCGCATCTGCACTGCGACACCGGATCTCGCCACGCGTGAAGTAGCGGACGACGTTATCGCCGTTCTCCGCAACGACACGGACCCAACCGTTCGCGGCCACGCGGCGGTAGCGCTCGAAGTTTTTCGCGGCCTTTCCGAAACCGACGCAACGGTGATCGCCGTCGCGCTGGTCGACGCGTTCGACCGCGATCGCGATCGCTCGGTGCGCTGGCACGTGATGTGGACGATCTTCCGCGGCTACGCAACCCGCGTCGATCGCGGACCGCTCGCGCGCGCACTCATCGATTCCGACGAACTCGTACGCATCGAGGCCGTCCGCGCCTGGGCACGCCGCGCCGACACCGACGCCGCAGTACTCGTCACGCCGCTCCTCAACGATCGCTCGTGGCGCGTCCAACTCCAAGCCCGCGAAACGCTCCATGCGCTCGCCAAAGAACCGGCCACGGACCACCTCAAGGAACTGCCCGCGAACTTGCACCTGCCTCCCTCCGACCGTGCGAATAGTGAAGTTGCCCTGCCGCGTCCGGTCCCTGCGCCGAGCGCCGGCGCGCCGGCGACCGACGATCTGCTCGACCCGCTTCCCCTGCAATTGCGCACCGCCGCCGAGATGAACGGCCCAATGCGCGGCAACCACCCACGCGTCCGCATCCGCACCACCAAAGGCGACATCATCCTGCGGCTCTATCCCGAGTGGGCGCCCAACACCGTCGCGAACTTCCTCAAACTCATCAATCGCGGCTACTTCGACGGCAATCGCTGGTTCCGCATCGTGCCCGACTTCGTCGTGCAAACCGGCGACCCGAACGACAACGGTGAGGGCGATGCCGGCTATACGATCCCCGCCGAAGAGAATCCGGTCGAGCAGCGCACCGGCATCATCTCGATGGGCCTCAATTACAAGGACGGTCACGCGATTCGCGACTCGGCCGGCACGCAATTCTACATCACGATCTCGCCGCAACTCCACCTCGACCGCGACTTCACCGTCTTCGGCGAAGTCGAGAGCGGCATGAACACCATCGCCCGCCTGATCGAGTCAGATCGCATGGTTCGAGTGGAGCGTCTGCCGGATCGTTAGGGCCCAAGAATTGAAGTAGTAGGGGGGTGATGTCGCCGAAATCTTCCGCAGCCCGGGGCTTTGCCCATGAATTCGCCGATTAGGCGAGGCCCCGCCCATCGGGTCCGGTCGCAGAAACCGACTAGTCGGACCTGAGCCACGATCATAAGTCAAAGACGGAAATCGGCCATTTCCGGCCGAAGACCCAGTCGTGGATGCTGCCCTTGAAAGTGCCGATTCGGGCGGTCATTATGAGCACGCGGCGATCGTCGAGGCGATCGCCACTTTCGAAACCAAGCCGCTTTCTACCGCGCAAATGGGCCTGCTCTTTGGCTTCGCGGACCGTCTACGCGGTGAGTATCCCGCGAGCCAGGCCAGGCACCTTACGACGTCCCAAAGCGGACCGACTCCTGCGCTTACTGGCTACGTGCTTAGTGCTCCAGACGGCAAGCAGGTCGTTCAAGCGAAACCCACTGGGCTTTCGTTCAGTAGACTTTCGCCGTATGACCGGTGGGAAACTTTCATCGCCGAGGCCCAACGAGTTTGGCGGATTTTCCAAGAGACCGTTGGCGTGATTGAGCTAAGTTTCTTTGCGGTGCGCTACATAAACGAACTGATGATACCACTGGGTAGGCCTCTCTATCAGTTTTTCAACGTTTACCCAGCGGTTCCAGACAAAGAGACGCTCTTTAACAATCTCTTCCTCAAGATACGATACGAACTTGAGGGACTACCTGCAACGGTGGAAACGATTATGACGCCACGCGGGTTTACAGATGACGTTCTGAATGTAGCGGTACTACTTGACAACGACATCACATTCAGAATACGCGAAGAAGCAAAAATCTGGGAGAATCTGGGTAAGATTCGAGAGATGAAAAACGCAGTCTTCGAATCACAAATCACCGACGAACTGAGGAAAACTTTATCATGATTGTCGCATCTCGCGATTACTTGGATGAAACTAAGGTCGATCCGCGCCGTAGTTGGTATAAGGTCGTCGCTCCGGTTCGCACCTCGCTTGAGCCGGTTAACGACGTGTATGGTGAGGTTATCCAGGAGCTTCTGGCAAGGGTCAATGCGACTGCGACTACCCAGAGGTTCTCATCCCTTGACGAGAAGCTCAGCCAAATCGGAGATCTGCCTGATCACTGGGACGGCTACGACTCGCCACGGCCAGATGAGAATGCCGTAACCTTGGCCCGACAGGCAATTCGCGCGGCAGAAATCGCCCGTTTGCTTCCGACGACAGTAGTCGCTTCCGCCGAGGGAGGCGTCGCGATATGCTGGGATAAGGGCGACAAGCATGCCTATATCGAGTTTGGAAACGATTTGACCGCAGTCAGCGCAATGTATAGCGGTCATGGCGAACCCATAGTTGCGGAATTTGAGCCGACTGCCAGCGAGATCGAGCGCGCTTTCGGCGAAGTGCGTCGTTTCATGCGAATATAGGCGCATGGTGGACGTCCCGCAACATGATCGTGACCGTGTAGTAGATCCCGCATTCGAGCCATCCGAGGACCTTTTTCGACGCTGTCAGTTATCCGACGTTGACTGTGAGCTTCGCCCCCAGGTCATCGGATCGGTTCCCCGCATGTCGCTAAATCGTGGAAAGTACAGTAAGCCGAAAAATGTTATTCACCCGAATTGCTGTGGTGGCATGGACTGTGCCGAATGGGGAATTTACACGTTTACGGTAGGCGACGTCGCCGCGAAGGTTTACGAGAATCCGCAGACCAAGAGTCGCGTACGATTCTCGGTAGTACACACGCCTGAGGAATTGTGCAGAGCACACAGCGAGATTGCGTGCCATGACGCCGATGGTGGAAAACCCGTCGCTAGAGTAGCGAAAACCATTCGCCACCAATTCAAGATCAATCTAGCCCGACTAGCCTCCTGGGTCCAAAAGCCGGCTGGCCTCGAAACGCGTTCATAGTCGAGAGATTAAGCCTGATATCTTGAGGTGACCGTGGATTCGTAGTCGAACCCACGGTCGACTGGAGCGGGATCGGTACGCCGGTTGAAGTCTGAGGCCGTGAGCCTGTTGGCTAGATAGGTCGGCCGATCCCAAGTTGCGTCGAGGTCGGACGGTATCGGAGGCCGCTCATCGAGTTGAGCCTGAATGTATCAGGGTGACAAGAGACAAACCGCCTGGGAGCACCGCTCGTCACTGACGAGGTTCGTATTTCGTTGGAGCGTGTCATCGGGATGCTCGATCGGCAGATTCAAGAGATCGAAACAGCGATCGATGATCTTTTTCGTAATTACCCGGATCTTCGGCGTGACCGAGAGCTATTGACATCGATCCCCGGATTTGGAGAAAAGACTGCAGCACGCATCCTTGGTGAGCTTCCCGATGTTTCGCTTTTCAGGAATAGCAAGGCGGCAGTAGCCTACGTCGGGCTCTCGCCGGCGCACCGGCAGTCTGGTCTCGGCGGCCGACCGAGTCATCTTTCGAAGGCGGGTAATTCGCGACTGCGCCGCGCCCTATACTTCCCAGCGATCGTTGCGATGCGGCACACTGCTCACCTCCGCGCCGTAGCCGAACGTCTCGCTTCCCGAGGGAAACCCAAGATGCTCATCATAGGAGCTCTCATGCGAAAGCTCGTCGTCCTAGCCTATACCATCCTGCGAACCGGCAAACCGTTTGACCTACATCACGCCGTCGCAGCGGCTTGACAGTTAAGACGGTATCGCAAAGTCGGCCTTAATGGGCAAGCCGCAGCCCGGTTACGCGGCGACTAGGTTGCCGCGCAGGTCCCGAGGGAACGCAAGGTCGTGCTGTGTGGCGAAAACTCTAGCGGCCTCGACGTGCGTGGGATCGTCGATCCATAGCACCTCGAGCCCTATGATGGCGCCAGCGTCGTCAAGATCGTAGGCAACCGCACCGCCCTCGACGATATCGCGTGTTTCGACGGACATACTCTCGCTGTACGTCACATATGCGGCCGGCACTTCAAGGTCCACGCGTACGCCGATGGGTTTCGTCATTGCAGCCTCCGGTTGGCATTCGCTAGCGTTACAACGATGTTCGCTTGAAGGTCGATCGTCACCCGTATGCGCTGTCCGCGAACGGTGTATCCCCAGACGTTGTGGCAACCGAGCCGGGCAGGTTCTTTCCTTGTGGGATTTCTGAGTACGTGAAGGGCGTCATCGTGGCTAATGTTTCTTAAGATGCCCTGCCGTTCTGCGTGTTTGGTAAATATGACGACGCGAGATCCATCGAAGTTGTTCACGAGCGTTCATCGCGACGATGGGCGTCCTGACAAGGCCGCGCGAGGCACGGGGAGATGTGCCGAGCCGGAGGGCGTGCCTCTAGTAGCCGGTTTCAGCGACTGGCTAGTGAACGCAGGACGAAGAACGCGTTTTCTTTGCGTTCGGTGATGCGGCGGTAGAAATAGCCGGCCCAGTGTGTGCCGAATGGGACGTAGACGCGGACGTTGTAGCCCTCTTTGGCGAGGGTGCGTTGGAGTTCGGGGCGGACGCCGTAGAGGAGCTGGAATTCGAACCGCCCTTTGCCGATGTTGTGTTCGGTTGCGAACGCCTTGACGGCGCCGATCAGTTGCGAATCGTGCGTTGCGATGCCGGGGTAGGTGCCGCGGGTCAGGAGCGCTTCGGCCATGCGGAGATATTCGCGCCGTATCGTTGGCATGGAGTGGTACGCGATCGATTCGGGCTCTTTGTAAGCGCCTTTGCAGAGGCGGACGCGCGCGCCGAGCGCGATGGCACGTTCGATGTCGCCGGGTGAGCGGCGCAGGTAGGCTTGGATGACCGGGCCGACGTTGCGGTGCGTACTGTAGACGCGCTCGAAAACGTCGAGCGTGGGCGCGGTGACGGCGCTGCCCTCCATATCGATGCGCACGAACGGATCGGGCAGAGTAGAGGCGCGTTCGACGATCTCGGTTAGGTTGCGCGCGCAGAGGACGTCGTCGAAGAGCAGGCCGAGCGCGGTGAGTTTGACCGAGACGTTGGTGCGCAGGTTGCTGAGCTGGATCGCGTTCAGCATGTCGACGTAGGTGTCGCGGGTGCGCTGCGCCTCGGATGGGTCCTTTACGTCTTCGCCGAGGAAGTCGAGCGTGGCGGTGAGGCCGTCGGCATTGAGCGCGCGCACGGCTTCGAGTGCGCTTTCGATCGTCACGCCGGGGATGAAACGTTTCGCTAAGAAGAAGAGTTTTTCGATTACGGCCACGAGCGACCGCCTTCGACGAGCTAGGCGAGCCGCCTTCGCAAGAGCCAGAGCGCACCGACGGCGAGTGCGGTGAGGATGAAGAACGCTTCGGCCAGCGCGAGCGCGCGCGCGACGCCATCCGCGGAGAGCGCGACGTAGAGTTCGATCGGAAGCGATGCGGGGTGGTATGCGACGATTGAGGTTGCGCCGTATTCGCCGAGCGCGCGCAGCCAGGCGAGCAAGATGCCGGCCGCGATGCCGGGTGCTGCGAGCGGGAGCGCTACCGACCAAAGCGTGCGCGCCGGCGATGCGCCGAGCGTGCGCGCGGTCTCTTCGTAGGTTGGATCGATCTCGCTGAAGGCGGCGGTTGCGGTGATCGCGATGAGCGAACCGGCAACGAAGAATTCGCTGAGCGTGACGCCCGCGAACGTGTCGACGATACCGATGCCATGGGCTTCCAGCCACGCGCCGATGGGACGGCGTGCGCCGAAGAGACCGAGCAGCACGATGCCCGATGCAACCGGCGGAAGTGCGAGCGGAAGTGCGAGCACGAAGAGCAATGCCGTGCGGACGCCTTCGCGTGCATGTGCGATCGCGTATGCGCCGGGCACGCCGAAGAGCGTGGCGAGCGCGATCGCGGCGAGCGAGGAGCCGAGCGAGACGCGGATCGCAGAGAGCGTGGCCGGGGCGTAGAGAGCAGATGCTAGGTCGCGCGGCGATACGGCCAGGATCAGGTTGAAGATCGGCGCGAGGAAGAGGACGAGCAGAATCACGAGGGCGGCGCGCATCGGCGTCATACGGCGCACGCTGCGCGAAACGTCGCGCGCCTCCTGCGG
>PLDY01000071.1:8792-9649 GCA_003136895.1 Candidatus Erabacter solicola
ATCAGCGGGATCGAGTTCATCCAGCGCGTGCGGGCCCATCCGCTCACGAACAAGACGCCGATCTTGATGATTAGCGGTCACGACCGGTACGCGATGGATGCGCGCGCGCGCGAGGCCGGGGCAAATGCGTTCTTGACCAAGCCGTTTACGCTCGCGCAGTTGCGCCAAACCATCGGCGTACTGCTCGATCCCCGGTAGCGAACATGAGGTAAGCGACGCCGCCCGGGGACCCATCCGGCTATCGGTGGGGGCGCAGCAGTGCGAAGGCATAGCCGCAGCGCGTTCGCTGCTCGGGGCGCTTGACTGATTGAAGCGTGTGTCTCGGGTGTGCCACCATGGTGGCACACCCGCGCGCTAGCATGGACGTATGCGCTGGATGCACCGCGTTCGTCTCTATCCCAAGAGGTCCCAAGCCGAACGTCTGGAGTTCATGCTCGACGTGACGCGGCAGACGTATAATGCACTGCTCGACGAACGCCGGTACGCCTGGATCGCTCGTCGCATTCGCGTCACGTCTAAGATGCAATATGCGGAGATCACGGCGCTCCGCGCAGAGGACAGCCGGTTCGCCGCGGTCTACCGCGAGTGCGTGGACGCGGTGTTGCACCGACTGGACCTTGGGTTTGCCGCGTTCTTTCGGCGCGTCAAGAACGGGGAGACGCCGGGCTATCCCCGCTTCAAGCCGAAAGCGCGCTGGAAGCAGCTCGGATTCCCGCACGGCGACCGCGCCCTAAAACTCGATCAGGACCAGAAACGGGTGCGCATCCCCGGCGTTGGTACGATCCGGCTGCGCAAAGGTCGTACGATCCCGGACTTCGGCCGCGCCTTCGTGGTCGAGAAGAACGGCCGCTGGTGGG
>PLDY01000088.1 GCA_003136895.1 Candidatus Erabacter solicola
CTCTACGGAAACTTCCGCGTCGCCGAATTCAAGCCGCCGAACTTCCGAGTCGATCTGACGCTCGATTCGCAGCTCGTGATGGCCGGGGCGAGCGTTGTAGCCAGCTCGAAAAGCATGTACCTCTTCGGCGCGCCCGTCGAGGGCGGAAAGTCGCACGCCTACGTAACGCGATCGCGCGCGACCTATGCACCGAAAGGCTACGAGGCGTACGACTTCGGCCGCTCGTGGTTCTACCCCGAAGAGCCTCCCTCGGTCGATACCGATGTCTTGCAGAAGGACAGCGCTATCGCTGCCGACGGCACGAGCTCGCTCAGCGTACCGGTCGCAGCCGACCTTCCTTACGCGATGGACTATCGCGTCGATTCCGAGACCACCGACGCATCGAACCTCTCCGTCAGCGACTCCAAGACGTTCACCGCGTTTCCGAGCGACGCGCTGATCGGACTTCGCGGCGATTTCGTCGCAAGCGCCGGCACGCCGTTCTCAGTCGATGCGATCGTCACCGATCTCAAGGGAACGCCGCGCACCGACCGGCACCTCAAGCTTCTGCTGCAGCAGCGCACATTCTCGAACGCAACGCAGATCCTCGAAGGCAGCCCGATCGCGCGTGCATCGATTCATTACACCGACGTGCAGACGCTCGAGCTCTCACCGGGCGCGGCGCCCGCCAAGGCGACCTTTACTGCGCCGCAAGCCGGCTCGTACCGTATTCGCGCCAATTTCAGCGACGCCAAGAGCGATGCGACCGCGACCGATCACGACATCTGGGTCTCAGGCGCCGGACAGGCCGATTGGGGCGGCGACGATTCCAAACTCACCGTCAAACTCGACAAGGCGACGTACCGCCCAGGCGATACGGCAACCGCGCTGGTGCAGTCACCCTACGCCGACGCCGATCTGTTCTTTGCGGTCATTCGCCATGGCGTCATCTACAAAACTATTCAGAGTGTCCATGGGCCCGCCCCGCAAGTTCGCTTCACCGTCACGAGCGAGATGCTGCCCAACGCTGCCGTGGAAGCGGTTTTGGTACGCCGCGGAAAACCGCTCTCGCAGAGTATTCCGAACGGACTCGGCAAGCTGGCGCGCGCCGGTTTCGCGCCGTTCAACGTCGCGCTCGACGACAAGTACGTCAAGGTGCAGGTGAGCGCAACCTCCGCGACGCTCGCGCCGGGTGGTCGCCAGCATCTCTCGATCCACCTGAGCGACCGCAAAGGTCAGCCCGTCTCCGGTGAAATCGCGCTAGCGGTCGTCAACGATGCCGTCCTCAACCTGACCGGCTATCGCTTCCCCGACCTTGTGAAGATCGTCTACGCGGACCAGCCGATCTCGACGCGCTTCGGCGATAGCCGCGCCAACGTCACGCTGGTGACCGCGCACAAGTACGTCGACAAGGGTTTCGGCTACGGCGGTGGCGCGATGGCTGGGGCCGGCAGCACGCGCGTGCGCACGCAATTCAAACCGCTCGCCTTCTGGAACGGCGCGCTGCGCACCGACGCGAGCGGGAATGCCGGTGTCGACTTTGCGATTCCCGACGATCTGACGACCTGGCGCGTGATGGCGCTCGTGATGACGCAAGATACGCGCTTCGGCAACGGCGAGACGAGCTTCGTCGCGAGCAAACCTCTGGTCACCAATGCGATTCTGCCGCAGTTCGCACGGCCCGGCGATCGTTTCTCGGCCGGCGTCTCGGTGACGAATGTCGGGAACGCAACCGGCAACGTCTCGATCGCTTCGGTCCTGAGCGGCGGGCTCGTCTTCGCCAGCGACGGGAAGCGCGCGAAAGATCTGCAAGCTCCAATTTCCGGTTTGACCTCGGCCTATAGTTTCGACGTCAGCGTGTCCGGCAACGAAAATGCGGCCGTTACATTCACGACCAAACTTGGCTCCAACGCCGACGCGTTCTCCGTCCCGCTGTCGGTGCGCACGGGCGACGTGCTCGAAACGGTCGCCACCACCGGTGCAACGACGACCAACGCCGCCGTGCCGATCGACGTTCCCGCGAACTCACTGGGACCGATCGGCGGCCTGGATGTTACCTTGGCCAGCACGCTGCTCGCCGAAACCAAAGAACCGCAAACGGTTCTCAAAGAAGATCGGCCGCCGTTCGCGACGGGCATCGCGAGCCGGATCGCGGTCGCCGCCGATTCGATCCTGCTCGCGCGGCAATTCGGCGATGATGCGTCCGTGCCGGCGCTGCGCACGGCGCTCGCCGCCGATCTCGACGCGCTGGAGACGCAGACGCTGCCCGACGGCGGCTACGCGCCGTGGCCGGGCGCGAAACGAAGCGACGTCTTCACGACCGCATTTGTGGCTACACAACTCGGCCAGGCGAAACTTGCCGGTTTCGACCCATCCGGGCTCACGCACGCTAAGCGCTACCTGGAGACGCGCCTGGCCGACCCGAGTGCCGAGTGTGCGAAGAATGACGATCAATGTCGCGTCTCCGTTCGCCTCGAGGCACTCGAAACGTTCGGCAACCTGGGAGAACCACGCAGCGATTTCCTCAGCGATATCTGGGCGCGTCGCGACGGACTCTCGTACATCGAGCAGGTCGAACTCGCGCGACATCTCGTAAAAATACCGGCCTGGCACGATCAGGGCATCACCTATCGCAACAAGCTGATGGAACAGGTCTACGAAAGCGCGCGCCAGGCCATCGTCAACGCGCCCGGCGGCATGGAGACGATCGCGGGCGAACAGGCGCAGATTCTGAGCTTGTTGCTTGAGACGCATGCCCCGGCCGATCAGATCGACAAGATCGTCACATCGCTGCTCGCGCAACGCGCCCTCAACGGCCGCTGGGCATGCTCGTGCGACGATGCGGAGGCGCTGAACGCACTGGCCATCTACGCAGGCGACAGCGGGAAGCCCGGCACGTTCCCAGCGGAACTCGCAATCGGGCCGCTGACCGGGCACGCTTCGTTCCAGGGCTCGTCGCACACGACGCAGCCGTTCAGTTTTGCGCTCGGCGGCCCGCGCGGCATTCCCGCCGGGAAGAGCAATGTGATGATGTCGAAGAAGGGCGATGGGACGCTGCACTACTCCGTCGCGCTTCGTTACCGCGCGCCGGATGTGTCGGCCGGCGTCTACAGCGGCATCCGCATCGATCGCCGCCTCCACCCGGTCAACGATCCGGCGATCCTGGCGAGCTTCGGTCTAGCGGCCGTCCCGGTCGACCAGACACGCGTGATCGCCGGGCGCGTCTTTGAAATCGAAGATCGCATCACAACCGACCACGGCATCGATCACGTGCTGATCACCGATCCGCTACCGGCCGGCTTCGAAGCGGTCGACACCGGCTTCAAGACTGCGACGCCGTACTTTCAAGCGCACGGGGACGATTGGCAGATCGATTACCAATCGATCTACAAGGATCGCGTGCTTTCGTTCGCGCACTATCTGCCGGCCGGCGTCTACGCCGTTCACTACCTCGTTCGCTCGGTCACGCCTGGCTCGTTTGCATGGCCTGGCGCTGAAGTTAGTCTGCAGTTCGCGCCCGAGGAGTTTGGGCGGACCGCGAGCACGCGGTTGACGATCGACCAACCGAAATAGCGGCGCTCCCGGCCTACTGCGCCATGAAGTCCACGACGAAGAGATATTGGCCGGCAACTTTCTGACAGTCTTCGACTTCCGGTGAATAGCGGCTATTGCGCGCGGCTTTCAGCGCCTCCTGATCGAGCGATCCAAACCCTGAACTCTTGTACAGGTTGAGCGAGACGACCGAACCCGTTGCCGTAAGATTCACTTTGACGGTGACGCTCCCAACCGCACCCTGTTGGCGCGCGATTTCGGGGTAGTCGGCCTCCGCCTTTTGCGTTGTCGCGGCATCTTGGTGCGCCTGCGCGCAACTGCGCGGTGTCGCTGTGGGCAAGGGCGTCGGTACGGTAGCCGGTGCGGCGGTGGAAGCGACCGGCGCCGAGGTTCCGGTCGCCGTCGGGAGACCATCGTCGCGCGCGCCGGGCGCCATCGTGTATCGCGCTTGCGCTGACGAATCTGAGTCATTGCTTCGCGCAGGCGGCGGGTGCACGAGCAACGGCGGTGGATTACTCGATTGCACCGGCGGCGGAGAGTTCTTCGTTGGCGGCGGCGGTGTTGGGGTCGGCGCGGGCGTCGGCACGATGACGACGTGATGAGTCTCCGTCATGATGTCGTCTATCGGCTCCCTCACCGGGTACGGCTTATACGGTATCAGGCCGCCGACAATGAAATGCACCGCCGCCGAAATGACAAAAGCCCATCCGAGAAACGAGCGCACGCGTGCGGCATCCATGCCATTGTAGCGGCTCGCGCTACGAGATTGTGACTATGCCGTCGTGACTGTTTCGGGCGGCAGCGTGCGCGCAACCGCGAGAACGCGTAAGCGGACAACGAGCGCCGCCCCGGCCAACAACACGAAGAGCGCCGTATTCAGCAACCAATAATCGGGCGACAACCCGCCCGCGCTACCGGCCGCTGTGACCCTACCCGCCATGCCCGTGGCGCTTCCGGTAACGACGTACCGCCCGACCATACGCAAGAGCAGCGCGCCGACCCAGATCGCTACGGTGATCCACGATCCTCGCAGATAGATAAAACCGGGCGGTCCCGTGCGAACCGTCGTGAAATGCGCGATCGCAAGCCCGAGCCCGCCGCCGACGACGAGCGCCGCGGCGACCGCGATCGGAAGCGAGGGCAGGGCCGATGGTGCGAGCGTCGCCGTCAGGTAGGCAAACCAGATCGCCAGGCCACCGATGATGACGGGAATGAGGAAGATCGTGCGAGTCCGCACGCGCCGCTCGCGCAACTCGCGGAAGAGGAAGCGGAGCACGATCAGCGCGACGAAGGCAATGGTGATCCAGGCCGTTTGAGAAGAAGACGTAGGCATGATCTGCGCGTTTCAGCGCGGTCGTGGGAAACTCCGGTCGAACGGGAGGAGGCGCTACATGGATTTAGGGATTGCGGGGAAAACGGCGCTGGTATGCGCGGCGAGTAAGGGCCTTGGTCGCGGCTGCGCCCTCGCGCTGGCCCGCGAAGGCGCCGGCATCACGATCGTCGCTCGCGGCGCCGAAGCGCTCGAGCGCACGGCAGACGAGATTCGACGCGAAACCGGATCGACGATTACAACGGTGGCTGCCGATATCGCCACGCCCGAGGGTCGCGCCGCGGCGCTCGCCGCATGTGCCCACCCCGATATCCTGGTCAATAACGCGGGCGGTCCGCCGCCCGGCGACTTCCGGCAATGGGACCGCGCGATCTGGATCGCAGCCATCGATGCCAACATGTTGACGCCAATCGAACTGATCAAGGCGACCGTCGACGGTATGATCGAGCGCGGCTTCGGGCGCATCGTCAACATCACATCGAGCGCCGTGAAAGCCCCGATCGAAGTGCTGGGCCTCTCAAACGGCGCGCGCAGCGGGCTCACCGGGTTCGTCGCCGGCATTGCGCGCAAGACCGTTCGCCACAACGTGACGATCAACAATCTGTTGCCCGGCTCCTTTGACACCGACCGTCTACGCACGACGTTGCGCGCCGGAGCCGGCGCAAAGGGCACGACGTTCGAAGAAGAGTTCGAAGCGCGCCGCGCCGGAACACCCGCCGGCCGCTTCGGAACGCCCGAAGAGTTCGGTCAGGCCTGCGCCTACCTATGCAGCGTGCAAGCCGGCTACATCACCGGACAAAACTTCCTGATCGACGGCGGCGCATATCCGGGAACATTTTAGAGGCGTCGTGCGCACTGCGCCGATCGCAAAGCCTCGTTAGCGTTGCGCGGTGCGCCACGCGGGTTGCGTGCGTGCTGCCTCGCGGCGCCAGTCGTTAGTCTTAATGACAACAGGGATTAGCGGCCTGCTGATTAGTCTCGCGGCCGGCGTTGCCGCGCCGGGCGTAGCCCGCATGTTCTAGGGTGATGTAGCGCTCCGTTAAACCGACTAGTTGCAGGTTTGACCGACGTCGCACCCAATCGCCATCAAAGTGTAGCGCGCTAATATTACAATCAAGGACCCGCTGATCTACGAACGATTGGAGAGCAGTTTGAGCAGAGCATATGACGTCGTCGTCGTTGTCGGTAGCCTGCGTACCGGGTCGTTCATCCGTCAGGTAGCTAGCGCGCTTATCGACATCGCCCCGTCTGCGCTGCAGCTCGCGATCGTTGAAATTGGGCTGCTTCCGATGTACAACCCAGACGAGGACGAGACACCCCCGGCGGCATGGGTCGCCTTTCGCGAACGCATAAGAATGGCGGACGCGGTCCTCTTCGTCACTCCAGAATATAATCGTTCGGTTCCCGGGGTGCTGAAAAATGCTTTAGATGTTGGCTCGCGTCCCTACGGCAAGAACGCGTGGGGTGGCAAACCCGGCGCCGTGATAAGCGTATCGCCCGGCGCAATGGGTGGCTTCGGAGCTAACCATCATTTACGTCAATCCCTCGTCTTCTTAAATGTTCCCGCGATGCCTCAGCCGGAAGCATACATTGGCAGCGTGGCTAGCTTATTCGACGAAAAAGGGATCTTGATTAACGCTGGAACGCGCGCTTTTTTCGGCACTATTTTGACGGCATTTGAGACCTGGATAGGCGCCAACATCCGGTCATGACATACCGCGTGCGATAGGAGGGACCCCAATAAATCTGTCAACGCGCTCTTCGCGGGTACGGCACGGACGGCGCACCGCTTGGGGTCACGACCACGACCAAGGTGAGCGCCACGAAGATCACCGACGTCAATGTGACGAAGGCGGCCAAGGGAAACGCAACAACAACGGACGCATGCATCAAGCGGAAATAGCACCACTCCTATAAGGACGCACCCGGAGAGTGTGCGGGCGCCCAAATCAGCCAGTACGGTTGACGCTGCCGTTGGTCGGCGCGCTTTGCTCCTAACGTCCGTACCTGAATGCTCGAGCTCGACACACGATCTCGCACAAGCCCGTCTTCGATTAGCCCTTGCCGTCGCAAGTGTCGCCCGGATTGCCGTCGGTCATCAAGAGCGCGATGTGCGGCGGATTGTTCGAGCCCGGAACCCCGGGAGTATATTGTGCGCGATGCCCGCTTAGCGCGCCGCCCTGGAAGGTAAGGACGTTGCCCGCGAGAGTGAACGTACCGCGAGTGCCGGCGGCATCGGTGTACGCTGCGGCGCCGACGATCGTGAAATTCTCGCTCATCGCCGAATAGAGGTGTCCGCCCGAATAGGTATAGCACTCGTACTTTCCCGCAACGACAGACCCGCTCGCGAGAGGCTTGGCCGTCGGTGCCAATGCGAACGGCTTTGCCGTGGCCGCCGCGCCGTTTGTCGGGTTGGCCGCCGCCGGTTTACCCGGCGTTCCCCCACCCTTCACGAAACAACCGTAGACGCCGGCCTGCTCGAGGATCGAACGAGCGACGTGGCTCGTGTACCCGCCACCCGGCATCGCCGCGTTCAGATAGAACACGTTGCACGTATCGACGTTGCAATCGATGATCTTGAACTTGTTACGATTGGGGCCGCAGTCGTACAGCGCGTTATAAACGATGCTGCTCGCCGCGGAGGCTTGGATCACCGTAAGCGCGGCGAAGAAAACCGACGTCAGAATGACGACGAAATTCAAGCGATGATAGAGGTTGGACATGAGCACACTTTCCGGGTGAATCGCCGTGGATTCGATGCGCATCCCGCGTGGCGCACCGCGCAACGCTAACGAGGCCTGCCGCATGGCGCAATGAACGCCCCGTTCACCCGCGATCTACTTCGACACCATCCCGATCGTGGTAGTGCGACCCGTTCTTGAG
>PLDY01000136.1 GCA_003136895.1 Candidatus Erabacter solicola
CGCCCGCGCCTGGTGGAAATCAGAAAAGGACGAGATCCTCGGAGCACGCTCCGACGCAACCTGGGCCGCGGACCACGTCTAACCGCGGGACCGCGCGCGGTACCGCCGAAGGCAGCCTGCCATGAGTAATGGCGTCAAGGTCCTGCTGATCGTTCTCGGCTCGTTCGTAGCCCTGATCGCGCTGGTCGTCAGCGTCTTCGTCTTCGTGATCGTGCCGAAAGCGGTCGCCAATTTCAAGACCGACCAGAACCCCGCCGGTCAGCGCAAACTCGCGTCGAGCATCGCGAACTTTGACGTACCGCCCGGTTACAAGCAGACGCTCGGAGCGAACCTGTTCTTCATGAAGGTGCTCACGATCGTGCCGGTCGATAGGACGCGCCACTTTACCATCATCATGGAAGGCATCAATATCCCGACGGCATCGACCGAACAGCAGGGTCCGGCATTGGAGCAGGGTATGAAGCGCGGCTTGTCCGGCCAATGCAAGAATCCCGTAACGAGCGCCGAGGAGACGATCCGCGCAAAAACACAGTCCATCTCCCTGCACGTTTTCAAGTGCGGCGACGCGGGCAGCAATGTCGAGATGGCGCTCGCGCTGTTTCCCGGGACGTCGAACTTAGTAACCGTCACCGCGACGGGCAGCGGCTCCGACTTCGATCTGGTCGCCGTTCGCCGGCTGCTCGCTTCCGTGCGCTGAGGAACCGCCGAAAGTTGCGCCGAAACGCCCGGCATGGCTGAAAGCGATCGTCAAAAGTTACTGGCGCTTGCCCTGGAGCTTCCGGGTGCGAACGCGGCCGATTTCTTTGGAGGGCGCCGGCCGCCGGGTGGCGCCGATCCGGCACACCTCAAGATCATCAAGGATACGTCGCTGCGCACGCGGCTCGTCGAGGCACGCGTCGCCGAGGGCCTGCAATCACCGAAGGGTCCGCAAAAGATCGCCTCGATCATTCGGGTCTACCCGAACCTCAACGCACCTCCGAAGAGTGGCGCCAAAAGTGCCAAGGGTTCGAAGCCCGCGGGCCGGCCCGGGCGGCCGGCCGGAACCAAATCGGCGCAGCGCAATCTCCCGACGCTCGAAGCTATGGAGCAACTCCTCGCTCGTTTACGTCACGTTGAAGCTGAGGTCACGCGCGAGCTGGCTACGCAGGTCGACCATCGCATCGGGCAACTAAAGCGGTCGCTGGCCGATCTCTCGGGCGCGGCGCTCGAAAGCGCGTATCGCGAGCTGGGCGATGCACTACAGCAGAAGCGTGCGCTCGAGGCGCAGATCCGCGCCGAAACGTTCCGCCGCGTCGAAACCGATGCCGCCTTCGCGCCGCGCGCCTACCTTAAACTCCTCGCGAAGAGCTAAACGCCTTCGAACGGCGTGGCGTTCTCCTGCGCCACGAACATCGACATCTGTTCGGAGGTGTCTTCGGTAATCGATGCGACCCGAACGCCGAGCAATCGAACGGCGTGGGAGCCTAGCGTGCTCCGCTCGAGGCAACGCCCCGCCGCGGCCTCGATGATGCGTGCGTCGCGGGTTGGTTCGGCGACGCTGGTCTGACGGCCGACGATCGTGAAGTCGTCGCGCTTGATCTTGATGCCGATCGTCGTTCCTCGCAGACCGTATTTGGCGAGCCGCTCCGCGACGTCGACGGAAAGCTCGCTCAGCGTTCGGTGCATCTCGGCAACGTCGCGGACGTCGTACTCGAAGGTCGTCTCGCTCGAGACCGAGCTCGTCTCACGATCCGGCTCGACCTTGCGTGTATCGTTGCCGCGCGCCAACTCGCGCAGCTCACGGCCCCAGCGGCCGAAGAGCCGCAGAATCGCGTCGTCCCCGAGCGCGGCTAATTGGCCGATCGTTTCGATTCGCTCGGCGGCGAGACGCAGTTGCGTCTTTGGGCCGACGCCCCACAGCCGCCCGACGGGCATCGGTGCCAGGTATTCGGCTTCGCTTCCGGCCGGAATCGCCTTGAGTCCGTTCGGTTTAGCTTCATCGCATGCGATCTTCGCCACCATCTTCTGCGTTGAGACGCCGGCGCTCACCGGCATTCCGACTTCGGCGCGCACGCGCTCGCGCACGCCGCGCGCGTAATCGACCGCTGCATCGAGCGAATCGGTCGGGACGTCGACGAAGGCTTCGTCGAGCGACAAACCTTCGACGGCATGGGCGCCAGCTTCGAAGATCGCGAAACATGCGCGCGAGACCTCGCGATAGCGTGCGGAGTTCGGCGCCACCACGACGAGCTGCGGACAGAGTTCGCGCGCGCGGTAGAGCGGCATCGCCGAGCGTATGCCGAAGGGACGGGCTTCGTACGATGCGGTCAGGACGACGGCGCGCCGGCTGCTTCCCGAGATCGCCAGCGGCCGACCGCGCAGCGACGGATCGTCGAGCTGCGCGACGCTTGCGTAGAACGCATCGAGGTCGAAGTGCGCGATCACCGTGCTACGCGGTCGCGCCCTCGAAGATCATCTTGATCGTCTGCATGTTGCGAGCATCGTCGCCCTCGTCACCCGGGGTCTCCAGGATCGCGGTCTTGCCGCGCAGTTCGGGGTGCGCGGCCAGCGCGCGAAAACCCTCGAAGCCGATCAGTCCCTCGCCGATATGCCAGTGCCGATCGCGATGGCCGCCGAGCGGAATCTGCGTATCGTTGAAATGGAACATCTTGAGCCGCCCGAGCGAGATCTCGCGCTCGGCCAGATCGATGAACGCATCGACGCCAGACTTGGTATCGAGCGGGTAGCCCGCCGCCCACGAGTGGGCGGTGTCGAGACAGACACCGAGTTGCGGATGATCGAGCGCGCGAACGAACTCGCCGAGTTCGTCCAGCGTTCCGCCGCAGAGCTGGCCCGCACCGGCGGAGTTTTCCATAACCAGGAAGACGTCTGGCGGAATATCGGCTAGCACTTCCGCGAGCGCGATGACGACCTGCGCGAAGCCGTCGGCGCGCGGCCGCGCGCCGTACGATCCGAGATGCGTATTCACGAAAGCGATGCCGCCGGCGGCTGCGACCTGCAAGTCGTTCTTGAGCAACCGCACGGAGCCGCTGACAATCTTCGGGTCGTCGCTTGCGAGGTTGATCAAGTATGACGTGTGGATCGCGACCGGATCGATGCCGGCCACGCGCGTGCGAATTTTGAAGCGCGCGTAGGCCGGCCGGTCGATCGCGCTCACGCGATACGTCCTGGGATTACTCGAAAATATCTGGACGGCCGTGCAGCCGAGTCTCTCCGCATAGTCCACGGCGGCGTCGAGCCCTTTGCCGACTCCGACGTGCAATCCGATGCGCACTACCGCATCACCGCCGGAAGCGAAGTTTGTTGGCGCGCATCCCGCGCGGCATGAAGGTCTGCGCGCGGCCGCGCCCCATCGCTCGCGAGGGGTTCTTCTCGAAGGTCGTCTCGACCAGCAAAACCGCGTCCGACGGGCGTTCGCGCCTGCCCACCCGGCCGATGAGCTGCTCGATCTCGCTTTCGCCGAACGCGTCGGAGTCGGTGATGACGATCAGGTCGGCCGCCGGAATATCGAGCCCGCTACCGATCAAGTTGGTCGCCGCTAAGATCGACGGCGCTTTCTCGGTAAAGGCCGCCATCTCGGCCACGCGGGTCGTGCCGCCGCCGTAGATCTTGATGCCCTTGCGGCGATGGCGCTTCTTGTGTTCCTCGCTATCGGCCATGTCGCCGCGCAACTGCTGCACGTCGATACCGTAGACGCTTTCGAGGCGCGCCGCAAGTTTCGGAACGTCGCCGCGCGTCCGCCCGATGACGAAGATGCGCGACTCGCGCTCGAGATGCTCGCGGATCAGTTCGTCCGCCCGTGCGAGCTGCTCGGTCGCTGGTTCGCCCCACACGCCCGTCACTTTGTGCACTTTGGTCGGCAACACGTCGAAGGGCATCGCCTGCATCGAGACGACGTTGTCGAACGCGCCGACGCGCTCGAGGAACGAGCGCAGTTCGTTCGGTGTGGCCGAAGCGAAGAGGAGCGGACAATCCAGATCTTCGAGCAAGCGCAGGTGTTCGCGCTCGTCGAAGGCGTTGACGTCGTCGATGATCGTCAGCGCGCTGCGGTCGAGGACTTGCCAGAGATCGTCGGTTGAGATCAGCATCGCGCTACCGATGACGAAGCGAACCGTTCCCGCACGCAGATCGTCGAGGAGTTTGCGGCGCTCGCCGGGCGAGATGCCGCCGTGGATCTCACCGACTTCGAGCCCGGTTCCTTCCAGACGGTCGCGGAAATAGACGGAATCCTGACGGACCAAGTCGCGCGTCGGTGCAACCAGGCAGACATAGCCGCCCGTGCGCAACGCTTCGGCGAGCGCCACGCGAATCATCACTTCGGTCTTGCCGGAACCGGTCGGCGCCTTGAGAAGAAACTCGAAATCTCCGCTTGCGAGCCCCTCGGTTATCGCGCCGAGCGCCGTTTCTTGATCGCCCGTGAGTGCAAAACGTTCGCCGGGCTGTACCAGTTCGCGAGATTCTGCGACGGCCTGAGCGTTGGCATTGACCTGCGCCCAGATTCTTTCGTTTTCGGTTAGTTCAGGCTTGGGTTGTGGTTTTCGTTGTGCTCTTGGAATGGTGTCTCTCTTTCGTCTGCTATCTCTTCGGATAGCATTTCTGCCGAGTTTTGTAGCATCGGCAGCGGCAACTCGAGGGTCTCCGCGTCGAGATCGACGGGAGGCAGCTCGGCGAGCGAACGCAGGCCGAACGACTCGAGAAACTCGGGGGTAGTTCTGTATTCGATGGGGCGCCCGACCACTTCACGCCGGCCTGCCTCCAGGATGAAACGCCGATCGAGCAACGTCGAAACGACGCTATCGACGTTGACGCCGCGTACCGCTTCGATCTCACCTTTGGTGACCGGCTGGAGGTACGCGACGATCGCGAGGCTCTCCATGGCGGGCGCGGACAAATTTGTCTTGGGCGGCAGCAGGTAGGCCTCAACCACGACCCGCGCGGCCGGCGAACTGGCGAAACGGTAGCCGCCCGCGATCTCGCGGACGACGATGCCACGCTCCGCGTATTCTTCGGAGAGTTTCTGCAACGCTTCGGCGACCTCGACGTGCGAGGCGCCGGTCAGTTTCGCGAGCGCGTCGATCGAGAGCGACTCCGAGGCGACAAAAAGGAGCGCTTCGAGCGAGCGCTGCAGTTCGCCGGTTTCGATCAGTTCAGGTTGCATAGACTTCGTTCGGTGGAGGTGGCAAGAGTTGCAGTTGGTCTTGGGGAGCGTTTTGTTCGTACCCCAAGCGGCGCTGACGAATCAGCTCCAGGATGGCGAGGAACGTCGCGATGACGGCACCCCGGTCCAAATCACGGCACAGTTGCCGGAATTCGACGCGTCCCCACTCGCGTACCGCTCGGATCACGTAGTCCATCTGACGCGCGATCGAGAAGCGCTCGCGCGCGATCGTGCGCTTCTCCGGTTTCGCGTTACGAACCGCGGAGAGGAGCGCGTCGGTCAGACGCTTGGGCGTGATCCGGTACCGTTGCACGACGGCCGTCGCCGGATCCCCGGCGTCGCGATAGGAATACGAGGCGGCCTCTTCCTGACTCGCGCGCAGTTCCGCAGCGACGCCTTTGTACTTCGAGTAGGCGATCAAGCGCCGGCGCAAGCGCTCTTCCACTTCTTCGGCCGACTCTTCGCCCTCGGAGAGAAACTCGGATGGAATGGGCGGCAGCAGCGAACGCGATTTGAGGAAGACGAGCGTCGCCGCGATCACGAGGTACTCGGCCGCCAACTCGACGTCGAGGATCTCCATCACCGCGATGTAGTCGAAATACTGTTGCGCCATCACGGCGAGCGGAACGGTCGCGATATCGAGTTCGCGCTCTCGAACGAGGTGCAACAACAGATCGAGCGGCCCATCGAACATATCGAGGGAGACGCGAAGCCTGCGATCGTCCGCCGGAGCGTCTTCGAGCGCGGGGGCTTGCGGAGCCGGGCTGTCGATCAACGCGTCGCCGATTCCCTCAGGGCAGGCTCGGCGGCAGCCGGTTCTTCGAGCGCCGGCCGCAGTTCGTACGGATCGCCTTCCAGCTGCGCCAGATACTCGAGCCCGAGATCGAGCAGTCGTTTCTCGTTGACGTACTTGAGCGCTTTCTTGGCGAGCTTCACGTCGAACCACGCGGCCTCATCGACCTCATGGTCGTGGTTGGCCGTGTCGCCCGAAATATAGCTCATCAAGTAGAAATGAACGGCCTTCTTGTGTTTGGTGTGGTTCAAGTAGAACCAGTACGAGATCTCCGAAAGTTTGGTGATGATCTCGGCCCAGCAGCCGGTCTCTTCGCGCACTTCACGCAACGCGGCGATCTCGTGCGTCTCGCGCGGTTCGACGTGCCCCTTGGGCAGCGACCAAACGCGCGGCTGGCCACGCCCGATCAAGAGCGCGTCGAGCGACGCCTCATTTTTGCGCAGGACCAGCCCACCGGCTGAGACCTCGTACTTGATCCGCATCTGCCGCTTTCTGTCGAAAATGCGCCCGGTTGCCCGGACGCCCTTTGCCTATATCATAGCAACCCGCCCCAAGAGAGAAGCGCCCAAAAGAGGGGCCCCTTTCCCCGGGCGAGCCTCAAAATCGCCCGGGTCGAGGCCCGGCCGGCTTCCGCGGCTCCTCCGGGCTCAGACCTTGGCCGGCTCCCAACGTAGATCGGGCTGGCGCGCGGCGCGGGTTTCGTCGATGCGCCCGACGATCGTATTGACCGGCGCGTCCAGGATCTTCTGCGGGTCGGATTTCGCGGTCTCGACGATCTCCCGCAGCGAAGCCACGAACGCGTCGAGCGTCTCCTTTGACTCGGTTTCCGTGGGCTCGATCATCAAACACTCGGGCACGAGCAGCGGGAAATAGATCGTCGGCGCGTGGTAGCCGCGGTCGAGCAGGGCCTTGGCTATATCGAGCGCGCGCACGCCCGTCTCGCGCTTCAGCTCTTGCGCCGACGCGACGAACTCGTGCCGGCACGTCTCGTCGTAGGGCGTGTCGAGGAACGACTTCACTTGCGCGCGGACGTAGTTCGCGTTGAGCACCGCGAGTTGCGAGATGCGCGTCAAGCCTTCGCCGCCGTTCGCGTAGACGTAGGTCAAGGCGCGCACTATGTGCGAGAAGTTCGACCAGAACGAGCGCATCGAACCGATCGAATCCGGCCGGTCGAACTCGAGATGGAAGGCGCCCGCGTCGTCGCGCGTCACGACCGGAACCGGCAAGAATTCGATCAGCCGCGCGGAGACTCCGACCGGCCCCGCGCCCGCGCCGCCGCCGCCGTGCGGGATCGAGAACGTCTTGTGCAGGTTGAGGTGCATGAGATCGAAGCCCATATCGCCCGGCCGCGAGTTGCCCATCAGCGCGTTCGCGTTCGCACCGTCGTAATACATCAGGCCGCCGGCGGCGTGCACCGCTTCGGTCAGCTCGAGGATGTGATCTTCGAAGAGTCCCAGCGTGTTCGGGTTGGTCATCATGCAGACGGCCGTATCCGGCCCGAGCGCCGCTTTTAACTCGTCGATGCCGACGCGCCCGCGCGCGTAGCTCTTCAGTGAGACGACCTTGTAGCCGACCATCGCGGCCGACGCCGGATTCGTTCCGTGCGCCGTATCGGGCACGATCACGGTCGTGCGCTCGCGGCCTTCATCGCGTTTGCGGAAATAGGCTTTGGCGATCAGCAGCGCGGCCAGTTCGGCGTGCGCGCCGGCGGCGGGGTTGAGCGAGAACTGCGCCATGCCGAAGATCGCCGAGAGCGAACGCTCGAGCTCGTACATCACCTGCAGCGCGCCCTGCGCGAGCGCATCCGGCGCGAACGGATGCAGATCGCGGAAGCCCGGCTGGGCCGCCATCGCTTCGTTGATGCGCGGGTTGTACTTCATCGTGCACGAGCCGAGCGGATAGAATCCCGTGTCGATCGAGAACGTGCGTTGCGATAGCCGCGTGAAGTGGCGCACGACATCGAGTTCGCTATTGTCGGGCAACGGAAGGCCGGCGCGCAGCGCCGTCTCGGGCAAGAACTCGTCGAGCGGGGCGCCGTCGCGGAAGTACGTGTTGGCGCGCCCAGGCTGGCCCGTTTCGAAAATGAGCGGCTCCGGCCGCATCTCAGACGCGGCCGGCAACGTCGTGCTCCTTCGCGATCGCCGTCAACGCCGCGCAGAGCGCGTCGATATCGGCCGGGGTCGTTAGTTCGGTAGCATTCATCAAGATGCAATCGGCAAGCGGTTCGTACCATCGTCCGAGATCGACGCCACCCAGAATCTTGCGCTCTTGCAGCCCCGCCAGCACGCGCGCGGCGGTCGTCGACGCCGGCACGCGAACGGCCGCTTCGTTGAAGATCGGGCTCGCGAAGGCGCGCGAGAAACCCGCGATCGCCGTGACCCGCTTCATAAGGGTGTTAGCGCGCTCGACGTTGAGCGCGGCGACGCTGCGCAAACCGGTGCCGCCGAGGGCCGCCAGGTAGATCGTCGCGACCAGAGCGCAATGCGCTTGATTGGTGCAGATGTTCGACGTCGCTTTCTCGCGACGAATATGCTGTTCGCGCGCTTGCAACGTAAGGGTATAGGCGAGATTACCGCGATTGTCGACCGAACGCCCGACCAGGCGGCCGGGAATGCGGCGCATGTGTTCCTTGGTCGTCGCAACGAAGCCGACGTACGGGCCACCGTAGGCGAGCGGGTTGCCGAAGGATTGCGCTTCGCCGACCGCAATCTGCGCGCCCCATTCGCCGGGAGGCGCCAAGGCCGCGAGCGAGAGCGCCTCGGCGACGACCGCGATCGGGACGGTGCCCGTCGCTTCGATCGCAGCGCGAGCGCTCGGCGACGGCACGTCGATGCAACCGAAGAAGTTCGGCGACTGCAGAACGACCGCCGCGTAGCGCTTGTCGGCGAGTCGCGCCTCGAGCGTCGAGAGGTCGGTCGTTCCGTCGCTCGCCAGCGGCAGTTCGTCCACATCGAGCTCCAGCCCGCGCGCGTACGTTTTCAACACCGCGCGGTAGTTCGGATGGACGGCGGACGAAACGAGCAGCGCGTGCCGGCCGGTCGCATTGAGCGCCATGATGGCGCCCTCGGCGAGCGCCGTCGCGCCGTCGTAGACCGACGCGTTGGCCAGGTCGAGACCGGTCAGCATGCAGATGTAGGTCTGCCACTCGTAGATGACTTGCAGATAGCCTTGCGAGACTTCAGCCTGATACGGCGTATACGCGGTCAGGAATTCGCCGCGCATCGCGAGCGACATCACGACCGGCGGGCAGTAGTGCCGGTACGAACCGGCGCCCAAGAATGACGCATACTCGGTCGCGCCGGAATTGCGCGCGGCGTAGGCCGCGATCTTTCGCCCCAGTTCGAGTTCGGGAAGCGCGGGCGGAATCTCCAGCGGCGTCTTCAGCGCAACCGCGTCGGGAACGCGCACGAGTTCTTCGAGCGACGAAACGCCGACCGTTGCGAGCATCGCCGCGATGTCGGCGTCGGTATGCGGAGCGTACACGCTTAGTGGGCGCCTTCGGCGACCAACGTCTCGTATTCCGCGGGGCCGAGCAGCGCATCTTTTTCGGCCACGTTCGCGATCTTTACCTTGTAGAGCCAGCCTTCACCGAACGCATCGCGGTTCACGAGCGACGGATCGCCCTCGAGCGCGCGATTCACTTCGGTTACTTCGCCGCCGATCGGCGTGAAAAGGTCCGAGACCGCCTTGACCGATTCGACGACGCCGACGCTGCCGAATTGCTTGATCCCGCTGCCGGCGCGCGGCAGCTCGACGTAGACGATGTCGCCGAGCGAGTTCTGCGCGTAGTCGGTGATGCCGACCGTCCCGACGTCGCCGTCGAGCTTCAACCACTCGTGTTCTTTGCTATAGAGAAGGCCTTGCGGCTGCGCCATTCGGTTACGTCTCCTACGTTCGCTTATAGAAAGGAAGGGGCACGACGCGCGCGTCGTGTTTGGCTCCGCGTATTTCTACGCCCAGTGTAGTGCCAACTGCGGCCTCGGCCTTGGGCACGAGGACGGTTGCGATGTTCTTGTTGTCGCAGGATGGCGCGATCGAAGCGCTGCGCACTTCGCCGACGCGCCGCTCGCCTGCAAAGACGGCGTACTCGGCGCGGGCCGGAACGCGCCCATCGAGCACGATGCCGGCGATCCGATCGTAGTCGTCCGCGGCGAGTTGCGCGGCCAGCGCCTCCTTGCCGACGAAGGCGGGCTTGTTCATCTTCACGGCCCAGTTTTGACCGCCGGCGATCGGTGAGATCTCTTCGGTCAACTCGTGGCCGTAGAGCGGCATGCCGGCTTCGAGGCGCAACATGTCGCGCGCGCCGAGTCCGGCCGGTTCCAGGCCGGCGCCGCGTCCCGCTTCCAGCAGACGGCGCCACAGCCGCGGCGCAACCACGCCGTCGACGAACAACTCGAAACCGTCTTCACCGGTGTAACCCGTTCGCGCGATCACGGCCGGCTCGCCGTCGACCTTGCCCTCGGCGCAAAAATAATACTTCATGGCCGCGACGTCGATATCGCAAAACGGCGTGACGATCTCGACGGCCTTCGGCCCCTGCACCGCGATCAGCGCGCGCTTTCCGTGAAAGCTCTCCAGGCGAACGTCGCTGCGATCGTTGCACGCGTTGATGTATTCCCACATCTTGTTCGCGTTGCCGGCGTTGACGACCAGCAACCAGCGGTCCACGAGCCGGTAGAACAGCACGTCGTCGAGCGCGCCGCCGCGCTCGTTACAAAAGATGTTGTAGCGGGCCTGGAGCGGCTTCATCGTGCCGACCGCATTCACGGTCAACCCGTCGGCCCACTCGGCGACGCCCTCCCCGTGCAGTTCGAACTGTGCCATGTGCGAGAGATCGAACATGCCGGCCCGCTGACGCACCGCGTCGTGCTCTTTGAGGATGCCGGCATACTGCACCGGCATATCGAAGCCACCGAACGGCACGAGCCGGCCGCCCAGGGCGACGTGTTCGTCGTAAAGCGCCGTTCGACGCAGAGACTCGGTCTCGCTCATCGTCCATCCTCGGGCTTGGGGTCGCCGGCCGGCGTATTGAGAAAACTCAAGGTCGCATGCGCGACGAGTTTTTCGCCGCTATAGACGTGCACTTCCCCGTAGACGATGCGCCGGCCCGGCTTGAGTACCGTGGCGTGGGCGAGCAAATCGTGCGGCGGCAGGGCCGGGCGCAGGAAACTGCAGGTCAGCGAGGCCGTCGCCGTCGGCTGGGTCTCGCCGTAGATTGAAGCGAGCGCAACCCAAAAGCACGTATCGCAGAGACTGACGATCGCACCGCCGTGAATCGCTCCGGCGCCGTTGGTCACCTGCTTGCGAAAGGGCATGCGCATCGTGGCTTTGCCGTGATCGACATGCTCCAAGTGCAGATCGAGCGTCTGCACGAAATTCGCTTTGGCTTTATTCCAGGTGGCTTTCGCCGCCTCGACATCGATCGGGGGTTTCAAAACACGTCACCCTCTTTCGCAAGTTCGCGCCGCAAGTAGATCGGCAGGGCAAACAATCGCCGGTGTGTCTCGGCATCGTAGAAATAACTCTCGCCGCGCAATCCGGCGACGTATGCGTCGATGCGTTCGGACGCGAGCGCCGCGACATCGACGGTATCACTGCACGCCAGAAATGCCCAATCGTTATCGAACGCCGGCACGTGCGCGTAGAACGAACGCACGAATCGGTAGCGGCCGCGCAGCGTGCGCGCCATCTTCGCATGCAACTCCATGTTGTGGAAGCCGGCGGTGCTGGCTTGAAGCACGTAGACGCCGCCCGGCGCGAGCCGGCGCTTGATGTCGTCGAAGACCGCGTCGCAGAAAAGCGGATTCGAAGGCGAATCGGCCAGCGGTTCGGTCAGATCGGAGACGATCGCACCGTACGTTCCACGATCTTCCTTCAAGTAAGCGAGCGCATCGCCCACGATGACGCTCGCGCGAGGGTCGTCGAACGCGCCGTCCGACCACTCGGCGAGATAGCGCTTCGAAAGGGCCACGACCTCGCCGTCGATATCGACCATCGTGCACCGGCGCACGTCCGGACGGCGCAGCGCCTCGCGCAGGGTCGCGCCTTCGCCGCCGCCCAGAATCAGGACTTCGCTACGATCGTCGATTGCGGCCAAGGCCGGGTGCACGAGCGTCTCGTGATAGATGCGCTCGTCGGCTTGAGAGCTCTGGGTATCGCCGTCGATGATCAGCATCTTTCCGAACGTCGCGGTGCGAATGACCGCAACGTTCTGAAAAGCCGTGCGACCGGCGAAATACGTCTCCTCGATCGCATGCTGATGGAGTTCGGCCGGCGAGAATCGCTCGACGTACCACTGCCACTGTTCGGTTTTTGGCACGATGCGCCGCTAGCGGACGGTCACGTAATCCGTGTCGGCCGGTCTCGTCACGATGTTGTTGGCCGTAAATTGCGGCGGCCCGGGCGAGACGCTCGGCGTTGGGCTCGGCTGCGTTCCGGTCGCCGTGTTGAACGGCAGTGCGATCATCGACGAGTTGTTGCCGCTGGCGCAGTGTTGCGTCGGCGGCGTGCCGACCACGACGAGGAACCTCTGGTCGGCCGATAAGCCGACCGACGAGATGTGCGTCAGACGGTACGTCGCACCGTCGCACCCGACGAAGCTCGGCGCGTTGGCAAACGCGTCGCCCGCGATCGGCGCGAAGGGCGCGACCAGCGCCAGCGTTTGGGTGTCGACGCCTTGAAGGATGTAGAAGCCGTTGTCGGCTCCGATGACCGCGATCACACCGCCGGTCGCAATGGCTACCGAGTGCGGGCGCGACGGCAGAACTATACTTGAGGCATGAGTAAACAACGCGGGTAGCGTCGTCAAGAGCGTCACGCCGTTGGATGCGGGAGCTTGAATGACGAGCGCCTTACTGACGTCGGCCGGATCGAAAGCGATGCCGCCGTTGCCGCGCAGATTCGTTGCTCCGCCGTAGCCGACCGTCGTATCGACCGCCGAGAGCGTGAACTGATATCCGGTCGCGACGATCGCGATCGAATACGAAATCATATCGTTCGGTCCGCGCATGAGGGCGGAGACCGAACTCGGGTCGACCACCACGAGCGGACGATTCCCGGGACCGGGATCCGGAACGCCGCCTTGGAACGGAACGAATCCGCCGAACTGCGGCGGCGCGTTCGTCAACGATGTCAAGCCCAAGATTCCGAGGCCCGGGCCACCGACTAAGCCGACGGAGACCGTCCCCGTGCTAACGATGCCGATCGAATTCGACTCGGTCAACGTGCTCGTGCCGACCGGTGTCGGCGTGACGCTCGGCGTGGGAGTCGGCGGCTGCGTGATATCGTACGTCGAACCGGCCGGAATCAGATTTCCGTTGAACGCGCCGAAAACGTCTTGGATGTGCGTGTACGGCGGGCCGGCGCCGGTCGAGAGCGCCGCGAGCGCCGTGCTGCCGTCGCTCGCTAAATCAAAGGGGCCGACCGAGCCCGAAAACGGCACCGCGACGATCTGCGCCGTCGCGCACAAATTCGTTGTCGAATCCTCGAAATGGATGACCTGAATGCCGTGGAACGACCCGCCGCCGCCGTCCGGAATGTAGGCCACACCGCCGGCAACTCCGAGGCAACCCGGTGGAGTCGGCGTCGCCGCAGGATTCGCAGTGGGGCTCGCGGTTGCCACCGGGCTGGGCGTCCCGTTCGATTTCGAGCAGGCAGCGAGCGCTAGCGCGAAGAGCGCGACGGCCACGCCCAAGTTCCGCGGGCGTGCCAAGGTCTGTGGTGCCAAGGTGGAGGGTCCCCTCTGAAATTAGGTCAACGACGCGCAATGCGCGGCGTCAGGCGGTTCGCGGACCCTCCGGCTTTTGCCTATGCGGACCGTTTCGCCAGAGCCGGTCCGGCGTGCTCGTGGACGACATGGGTGTACTGACCGTTGGTCGAGGCGATCCCGCGCCGGACCTCGGTAGTCAGCATGGTGCGCGCGCCGAGCTCCGCGGCCGCATATTCGCAAGCACGCCAGGGATCGGTGTGGTCGCCGCACGTGTAGAAATCCATCGCGGCGTA
>PLDY01000039.1 GCA_003136895.1 Candidatus Erabacter solicola
GCCGACCAGGGCGTCGGCCGTGGACCAGGGGGTCCGCCCCACCAAGGTGTTTTCAAGCGTTTCAGAGCCGCGCGTGCGCTGGGCAAGCTAAAGCATACCTTGCCTCACTCATCAAAAAGCCCAATCTGTTCCTTCGCCCCGGCCTTATCCTTCCGCTTCTTCAATGGACTTCCGACCACTCCCAGCACCTCCACCGACCGCAACGAGGCGCGCGGAATGAAGATCCGCTGGTTGTTGCTGTACGGATCCGGCGGAATCACCGTGAAACCCTGCTGCTCCACTTGCAGGAGGTTGTTGGACATCACACCCTCCATCACTTCGCCATCCCGAAACTGGAAACTCACCCAGAGGCCTTCGATTCTCGGCCGGGTGTTGAAGACCAGCCGGTCCGCCTCCCGGCTGTCGAACCGAGCCGGCGGCGATATTGAACGACCCGTCGGCATGGCGCACGATCGAAACGCTCGCGCCCTCGACCAGAACGTCGCGCAAGCCGTAGCGTCGCGCCGCGCCGGGAAAGAGATCGCGCAACGTATAGTGCACGGTCACGCGGCGTATGCTCACGAACGGGTCGGGACCGCGCCGGACCGTGACTCCTTCGGCGACGGCAGCGTCCCAGCCCAGATCGAGCGAGGTGAACGCGACGCGGTACCCGGTCGTCACATCGAGCACGGCAGCGACCGCGGCCCGAAGCAGCGGCGCACGGAATACCACGGCCAGTCCGGCCCCCAGGGCAAGCACGAGGAGTGCGATGAGGACGCTACGGCGCTGCACGATCATCTCTTATGACTGCTGGTGGCGCCCTGAGCCTCCCGGGCAATCGCGGCGGGCTCGGCTCAACGCGCGTGGCTACCTTGTACCCGGCCCTACACCCGAACCCGAGCCGTTGCTACAGATCGAGGTTCTTGACGCTGCGGGCGTAAGCTTGGATGAACTCGCGGCGCGGTTCGACTTTGTCGCCCATCAGCGTAGTGAACATCTCGTCCGCCGCGACCGCATCCTCTAGCGCCACCTGTTTGAGACGCCTGCTCTCGATATCCATCGTCGTCTCCGAAAGCTGGTCGGCGTCCATTTCGCCGAGCCCCTTGTACTGCTGGATCGTGAAGTCTTTCGGGTCGGCCTCACCGATGATCGCTTTTAGTTCGTCGTCGCTGAACGCATAACGCTGTTTTTTGCCGCGCTTCACGCCGTAGAGCGGCGGCATCGCGATATACACGAAACCGCGTTCGATCAGCGCGCGCATCTGCTGGTAGAAGAACGTCAGCAGTAGCGTGCGGATGTGCGACCCGTCGACGTCGGCGTCGGTCATGATGATGACCTTGTGATAGCGCAGCTTCTCGACATCGAATTCGGCCGCGATGCCGGTGCCGAGCGCGGTGATCATGGCGCGGATCTCTTCGTTCGCGAAGACCTTATCCTCGCGCGCCTTCCAGACGTTGAGAATCTTGCCGCGCAACGGCAGGATCGCTTGAGTTCGAAAGTCGCGGCCCATCTTGGCGGTGCCGCCGGCCGAATCGCCCTCGACTAAGAAGATTTCGCTGCTCCGCGGGTCTTGGTTCGTGCAGTCGACCAGCTTGCCGGGCAGACCGCCGCCGTCGAGCGCGTTCTTGCGCCGCGAGAGATCGCGCGCTTTCTTGGCGGCCTCGCGCGCTCGCGCGGCCTGCATGCACTTGTCGACGATCGCGCGCGCGTGCTTCGGATTTTCCTCGAAGAAGAAATCCAGCCGTTCGTTGACCAGACCGTAGACGATCGTTCGAACGCGCGCGTTGCCGAGCTTGGTCTTGGTCTGTCCCTCGAACTGCGGCTCTTCCAGCTTCACCGAGACGACCGAGGTCAAGCCTTCCATGCAATCGTCGGTCGAAAGCGAACTATCCGATTCCTTGAGCATGCCGCGCTTGCGCGCGTAGGCGTTGACTGCGTTGCCGACCGCCGTGCGGAAGCCGAGCAAATGCATGCCGCCTTCGATCGTATTGATGTTATTGGCGAACGAGAAGATCGTCTCGCTGTACGTATCGGCCCACTGCATCGCAACTTCGACCGCAACGCCTTCGCGCTCGCCGTTGGTCGAGATGATCGGATGAATCGGATCCTTCTTGTCGTTGAGGTGCTCGACGAACGAGATGATTCCGCCGTCGTACTTGAAGGTGCGTTCCTTGACGGGCTCGACGCGCTCGTCGCGCAGCGTGATCTCGAGGCCTCGGTTGAGAAAGGCCAGCTCGCGCAGGCGCTTCTGCAAGATATCCCAGTGAAAATCATTGGAATCGAACATCGTGCGATCCGGCAAGAACCACTGGTACGTGCCCGTACCTTCGGCTTTCCCGATCGACTTGAGCTTCGAGACCGTCACGCCGCGCTCGAAGCGGATCTCCCACTCTTTACCGTTGCGCTTGACGCGTGTGATCATCGCTTCGGAGAGCGCGTTGACGACGGAGATTCCGACGCCGTGCAAGCCGCCCGCGACCTTGTAGCCGCCCTTGCCGAATTTGGCGCCGGCGTGCAGCATCGTCATGACGACCTCGACCGCGGGTAACTTCTCTTCGGCGATCATGTCGATCGGGATGCCGCGGCCATCGTCCTGGACCGAGCACGAGCCGTCCTTCGCGAGAATGACCTCGATATGCGACGCGTGTCCGGCCAGCGCTTCGTCGACCGCGTTGTCGACGGCCTCGTACACCAGTTGGTGTAAGCCGCGCTCGCTCGTGTTGCCAATGTACATGCCGGGACGTTTGCGAACGGCCTCGAGCCCTTTAAGGACCTCGATCTGTTCGCCCGTATACTCGTGGTTATTCATCGACTCGTTTTCTTCGACGCGGCGGCCCCGCTCAACTGCGCCTCCATCTCGTCGCCCAATACATTGCGCACGACGGCCGGGGTGATGCGATCCGGGGCAAGCCCCGATTGCAGCAATACATACGAACTTGCTATCGAGCGCTCGCGGCGCGTCAAGTCGCGGCCGGTCCGGCGCGCCCGCTCGAGTACGAGCCACCAGCGCTGCAACAGCGCGCGCCGCGCCGCCTCGATCTCATCGCTTCCGGCGTCGCGCACCTGCAGGCGAATCTCTTCGGGCGAGAGCCAGGGCGCGTTGAAGAGCACGCGCTCGAGTGCGGTGCGGCGGCGCGACGCGATCGAACCTTCGCATGGCGCGCACAACGTTCCACGCTCGATTGGCGCGGAACAGGTCGCGCAGGTCGCCGGAGCCAGCCGCCGCGCTTCGGCGACCCGGCGGCGGAGACGTTCGAACGCCTCCGTTTCGTCGGCTGCCGGCAACGGCGCGGGCCCCGCAGCGATGCGCTGGTTGGCCCGAGCGCCCGAGCGCGTGCCGGACTTGCGCGTGTGGGCGATCTTGCCGGTACGAAAGTGCAAGCGCGTCAGTTGCCGTCCGACCGCGAGTTCTTGGATGCGTTCTAAGATCTGCGGCGCGAGGAACTGCAACTGCTGGCTCCACGCGCTCGACCGCGTCGCAACGATCAGCGCATCCCCGCTCACTTCGAGCGGAGACGAATCCTGCGCGACGCGCGCGCCGACGATCCCCGCCCACGCTGCCGAAATCACCGAGAGCGGATCGCCGCCGCCGGCGGGGAACGGGCGCCACGCTTCCAGCGCACTGCGCAACGGTCGCAAACTCATCGCCGTCTGACTGCGGCGGGACTCATCCGGCCGCCTCCAGTTGCGCGGCAACGATGCGATAGGTTGCCGCCGACGGGACGTCGACGTCGCCGGTCGTGGTGATGAAGGCTTGCTCGACCGAAGCGACGCCGTGCAAGAACGCCCGCTGCCGGTCGCGATCCAACTCGGAAAGAACGTCGTCGAGTAGCAGGATCGGCGCTTCGCCGCCGCGCGCTTCGAGCGTGCCGTACTCCGCGACTTTGAGCGCGAGCACGGCGGTGCGCTGCTGGCCCTGCGATCCGAATGCCGCGAGCGCACGGCCGCCGAGCCTAAACTCCAGATCGTCGCGATGCGGTCCAACTAAGCAAACTCCGCGCTGCGACTCCGAATCGCGCTGCGTGCGCAGCCGGGCGGTGAAGGCTGCGGCAACGGCGTCCTCGGTCGGCACCTCAACCGGCACGTTCGATGCGTAGAGCAGTTCCAAGGTTCCGTCCGCATCGCCGACCCAGCCCTGATGAACCGCTCGCGCGCGCTCGTCCAGTGCGGCGACGAACGCGCGGCGCGCCAAGATCAAACGCGTCCCCGTTTCGATCAGCCGTTCGTTGTAGGTTGCCAGCAACGCGTCGTCCGATTCGACGACCCCGCGCAACAACGCGCTCTTCTGCACCAGATGCTTTCCATACGCGGCGAGCGCCGCATAGTAGCCCGCACTCTCCTGCGCGAGTGCCGTATTGATCAGCGAGCGTCGCAATGAAGGCGGCCCGGCGACGAGCTGCAGATGCGCCGGCACGAACGTGACGACGCGCAGTTTGCCGAGATAGGTCGCGTAGCGCACGTTGCGGCCGTTCACGGCGTAGCGCTTGCGCGTGCCGGTCGCACCGAGCGCGATCGTACACGAGAGACGAATCATACCCGCGCCAACCTGTGCGTCGCCGGCGATTGCCGCAGTCGGCATGCCGCTCGTTACCACCTCGCTCTCGCGCGCCGTGCGAAACGATTTGCCCGTTCCGAGCAGTGCGATCGCCTCGAGCAAGTTGCTCTTGCCCTGCGCGTTGGCGCCTGCCAGCACGTTGAGGCCGGGCGCCGGCGCAAACTCGAGCGCGGCGTAGTTGCGCACGTTCGAGAGACTGAGGCGCGTGAGAATCACCGCGCACTCATCGGTTTCGCCGCGGCGCTATTGACGCAGGGGCATCAGGACGTACATCTGGCGTACGCCTTCGGCCTCGTCGGAGGGACGGATCGCCGCCGGCGAGAGCGGGCCCAAGAATTCGATCTTGATCTGCGGCGCGTCGACATGCGTCAAAATCTCGACGAGGTAACGCGCATTGAAGGCGATCGTCAGATCTTCACCCGTCTGCTCGACTTCGAGTTCTTCGTAAGCGTTGCCCGTCGTATCGCTGTTGGCGGTGATGATCAGTTGCTGGTTGGCGACGTTCACCTTGACCATGCTGACGCGATCGCCGGCAACGAGTTCGGCGCGGCGCAAGCCGGCGATCAGTGACGGGGTACTGACCGAGACCGACCGATCGAACTGCGCCGGAATGACTTGCGAATAGTTGGGATACTGTCCGTCGACCAAACGCACGACTATCGACGTGTTCTGCGCGGCAAACGCGAGCTGGTTTCCGGCCGGTCCGAGGGCCGCAATTTCGACCGTCTCCGCGCCGCCTAAATTACGCGCGGCTTCGGCCAGCGCACGCGAGGGTACGATGTACTTCACGGGGGTCGCATCATCCAGACCCTTCGCGAGCGTCGTCTGCCACTTCGAGAGCCGGTAGCCGTCGGTCGCGACCATCGTCATCTGATTGCCCGCGATTTCGATCAGCGTGCCCATAAGCACGGCGCCCCGCGCTTCTTCACTTGACGCCGCGAATATCGTGGCATTGATGCCTTCGCGAAAACGTTTCGCATCGAGCGAAAACGAGGTTCCCTTCTGCGTCGACGGAAGCGGCGGATACTCGTCGGGAGGAAGTGCGTGAAAATCGTAGTTGGAGCGCTGACACTTCACGCTGGCTCGCGTCGGAGTTCCGGTCAACTCGAGAATACCAGCCGGGAGGTTCGCTAGATATCCGCTGAAGAGACGCGCGGGTATCGTGACGCTACCGGGCTCGACGATCTCGCCGGTAAAGATGTGTTCCAGCGTCACTTCGAGATCGGTCGCACGAACGCGGATCGAATCGTCGGTCGCCGTTAAGAGAACGTTCGACAAAATCGGAACGGTAGAGTGCGCGTTGACGATCTTGCTCGCCGCGCTCACCGCGGCCGCAATGTCTTTCGTGCTGCACGTAAACTTCACTAGAGTCTCAACCCTCTGTCCACCGTCGTGCCCACCCTTTGGGTTTCCTTAAAGAATATAAGTACGTTCGTCGTAATAGTAGTAATGCGGTGCAATCTGCGTACAACCCCGCAGAGCGCGGCCGAGCGACGCGGAACGCACCGGACAACCTGTGTATCGAAGCGCCGGTTATTTGCACATCTCCACACTGGCTGCCGGCCCTGGAAGTTATCCACGCCGGTTGAACCGCCCTGTACCGGCCGAACTCACAACGCGCTAATCGGCTTGGCAAAGCGCCATCAAAGCGCGAACTTTGTTGCGATATGCTTCGTCGACCGACATCTGATTCTTGACCTTGTCGCGCGCGTACATCACGGTCGTGTGGTCTTTCTTCTGGAAGTCGCGCGCGATCTGCGGGAGCGAACAGTCGGTCAGCTCGGTCGCCAGATACATCGCGATCTGGCGCGGCGCCGCCAGCCGCTGGTCGCGACGCTGGTGGTCCATCTCCTTGACCGTTAGGCCGTGCTGCTTCGCGACGCGCTCCTTGATGAGCGCGATCGTGATGCGCCGCGCCGGCGCGCTGCCCACGACGTTCTTGAGAACCTCGGCAGCGAGTTCGGCCGTGATCGGCGACTTGGTCAGCGAGGCGAAGGCCACGACCCGGATCAGTGCCCCTTCGAGCTCGCGGATGTTCGATGGAATGACCTTGGCGATAAACGAGGTGACGTCGTCGGGGACCGGGATCTTCTCCGACTCGGCTTTCTTCTGAAGGATCGCCTGGCGGGTCTCGAGGTCGGGCGGCTGGATATCGGTCAGCAGCCCCCACTCGAAACGCGAGCGCAGACGGCTTTCCAGCGTCTGGATCTCTTTGGGGGGCCGGTCGCTTGAGATGACCAGTTGGCGCTGCGCCTCGTGCAGCGAGTTAAAGGTATGGAAGAACTCTTCTTGAGTCTGCTCCTTACCTTCGAGGAACTGGATGTCGTCGATCAAGAGGACGTCGACGTGCCGGTACTTGTTACGGAACTCGACCGTCTGATTGTTTTTGATCGCGATAATGAATTCGTTGGTGAACTTTTCGCTCGAGACATAGACGATGTTGGCGTTCGGATTCTGCGAGAGCACGCGATGACCGATCGCGTGCATCAAGTGCGTTTTGCCGAGACCGACACCGCCGTAGAGGAAGAGCGGATTGTACGCTTTGGCCGGCGCCTCGGCGACCGCTTGCGAGGCGGCGTGCGCGAACCGGTTGCTGTTGCCGATGACGAACTCTTCGAACGTGTAACGCGGATTGAGGTTGCCGTGGCGAAGTTCTTCGGGGATTCCCGCGGCGCGGGCCGGCGCACCGCCGTGCGCTTCGGCGACGGCCGCGGCGCCGCTCGAGGCCTCGGCGCTCACGACGAAGCGCAACGAGACTTCCTCACCGAGCAGTTCGGCCAGCACTTCGGAGATGTCGGCTTTGAGGCGATTCTCGACCCAGTCGCGCGCGAACGCGCTCTGAACGGCGAGGACGATCTCGGCTCCGTTGAGCTCGACCATCCGGATCGGCTTGAGCCACATCTCGAAGACAGGCTTAGAATACTTACGCTCCAAGGCGCCCAGAGCAGTGACCCAGAGCTCGTTCGAGATGCCGGTTTGACCGACCGCGAGACCCATATACTTGACCGCCTTAGTAAATTGATTCTGACCGACGCACCACTGCGGAGCCGCCCTAAGCGCCCCCCGAAGTGAGGTCAGTCGATTGGTCGGATACCCCTCGAATCCTCCGGTTTTTTCCACGGACTTATGCACTTGTCCACAGCTTCCGGGCGTCTTGAAAAAGGCCGAAAATCGGCGCTTTTCCGGCCCACCTCAGCGCTCTGTACACAGGCGCCGCAAAGGCGGAAAGCGGCCTAGCAGCAGGGCTTTGCCGGGTGGCGGCGCGGGTGGTCTCCACAAAGATACCCACAGGTGTGGATGAACTGGGAACCGTTCGCAATTTGACCGGCTATTATATACTTGGGGAAAGTGTCGTGCCCAGAGGACTAATGGGACCCTACCAGCCCCAGAGAAAAGCCGTGTGACTCGTGCACGGTATGGCGGCTTGTTCAAATGGATTCGAGTGCTCGCAGGCAAGGAGGCTGGAGAAAGTGCCCGATCCGCTAGTCCAGATCGTCCCGATATGCGGACGAGTGATTAGATAGGCCAAGACCAGAACGACCGTCAGAAATAGCCAGCGCGCATCTAGGCGCGTCATGACGGACGAGGGCCGATGTATGTCGCGATCAGCGAACACTCGCCGGCGGCAGTTGGATGCCCGCACCGCTTCTGCTGAATCGGAATCTCACCGGTTGGCCCCTCATGGCCCATCCCGGTCGTCCGGTGGCCAGCGTCGCAAATGTATTCGTATTCTTGAGGCATCATGCGACGATCATAGCGCAGACGCGCCTGCCAGGGGCGGCGTTGCCGTAGTATACTGGCGGCGTGACAAAGCCGAGGCGGCCTCCGAGACTAAAATGCTTCGTGGAACGCTGCGAAAAGCGAACCGAGTCCCGAACAGGCTACTGCCGGGACCACCGCCACGTTGGGGCGGCAAAGAGAGTCCGTAGCGTCCTGCCCCCGGCACCTTCGCGCAAGAAGAGCGGCAAGAAGCAGAGGCCACTGCGCCCGAACCCGAGCCGCGGCTGACGCCGAGCAGCTATGCTACAATCGGAGCAATGAAGCGCCCCTTGGAGCCCCTAATATCGCTCGATCACCTCAAGCGGGTCGTGGCGGGCCTCCTGACGGTTCCGAAGGCCGAGATCGAGGCGGCGGAAGCCTCCCGGCCTCATAAGCGCGCAAGTCGCAAGCGAAAGCCGAAGGCGACCATTTAGCCCTCGGAAAGCCGCTTTTCTCGGGCCTCGCGGTGTTTTCGCGCGTACTCGGCAAAGGCGGCGTCGGAATGATTGAGGCCGTAGAGGAACAGCATGAGCGAGACTGTCGTGCGGTTTTTTAACGGGCCGACAAGCGCCATGAGATCAGAATCGTCCTCAGGCGTAATAGAGAACTGCGCCTTGGGCGGCTTCTCGGCTGAGCGCGCTCGGCGCTTCCTGGGCTTCTTTGCTCCGGGGGTGTCTGCCATGGGCGAGAGTGAATTGTTGCATAAAAATTACCGAAATGCATTAGAATCGAACAGATTCTAACTTGACATAGGCACGGTGAGACGCTAGACTAAATGCAGTCCGGGGCCCTCCGCAAGAGGCGTCCCGGTCTCCATTTTTAGGGCTCTATTTTGAAGCCAAACGGTGCCCGCAGGTTGCCGCCGTACCAGGAACTATAGCCCCTGCATTTAGGCAAGATTCGCGCGTAGTACGGGTACGGATTGGCGAAGCCGTTTCTGATCTGGCGTAATACGTTGTAAGCCAGGATGTCGGCCAATTGAATGTGGACCGAGTACCGCGATTCCATGAAGAATGGCTGCTCGATTATTCGATCAACCGGTTGCCACCCGGTTCCAGCGACGAGCAACTGATGGTGCTGCTTGATTATCTCGTCGTGGGTAGCGTTCACAAGTTGCTGGTGCTGTTGATCAAGGAACAGGCGTCCGTAGGTGTTTTCACGCTTGCACCATCCGTGCAGCCGCTCAAGAAGATACATATATAAGCGGAAAAAGATGCTTCGCGAATCGTTGATACCGTGCGTGTGCAACAGGTACGACTTTGAAAAGGCAACGGCCGCCCACTCGATTGGCAAGGCGTCGATGAGATCGAATAGATCGTTTCCAAACGCCGCGATCTGCGGTTGAGTGAGCGTCGTAAAGGCGTTCGGGGGCCACTTTTGATCTGGAAGATTCCAACGTCTCAGATAGACCGACTTTAGTTCTACCTCATCGAGGTTCCAATTCTTGAAATAGGCCCTCTTCAGACCGTCGATTTGATCCTTGATCGGCTTCCAGTTGTCATCGGTAAACCCGGCAGCGAGGAGCACCACCGCGTCACCTTGCCCCGAGCCCGCCGAACCCGACTCATCGGCGTAAAAGGACAGCATTCTTACTTTCGCACTCTCGGAGTTTTGTTGATGAGGGCTCGATACGTCAATCGCTTACCATCGGTCGCTTTGACCGCCTTGGCAAAGCGCGGGCCGTCGGTGTTTTCGCGTTCGTTGAAGCGAAAAAGCTGCGCGTCTAAATAGCGTTCCAGATGCTTCGGCCGGGCGCAGATATAGGTCCCGCCTAGCGTCCGCTTAAGGACGCTCCAAAAGTTCTCGATGCTGTTCGTGTGCGCGTTTCCGCGAACGTATTCAATCGCGTGGTTCACGACCTGATGCGCGTAAAAGTATTCTTGGCCGGTCACTTTGTAGACGTTGGCCGAATCGGTGTGAAGGGTAGCGCCGTGGTGGATCGTCTCGTACAGTTTAGGCAGGAGCGTCTTGCTCCGCGTATCGGGCACCACCCAAGCCTTCGCAGGACCGCCGCGCTGCATAATACCGAACACCGGCGTCTTGGTGTCGCCGGCGAATTTTCCTAACGCCTGTTCGCCGGTCGCGCGGGTATGCGCGCGCAGTTTCTTATTGTGCTTCACCTTGCCGCCGATGTACGTTTCGTCGGCCTCTACGTCGCCTGTGAACGGCTCGGAACTCTCGTCCTTCATCGCGAGCCGGATACGGTGAAGCATGAACCAGGCCGTCTTTTGCGTGACGCCGAGGGCCCGCGAAAGTTCGAGGCTGCTAATACCGTTCTTGTTGCTCGCCAGGAGCCAGATCGCGGGGAGCCACTTGGAAAGCGATATTGGGGAGTCCTCGAAGATCGTCCCCTTCTTGACGGAGAACTGCTTGCGGCAGTCCTTGCAGCGCCACAGCGAGCGCGTGGCGATGTGCCCGACCTTCTCTGAGCCGCAGAAGACGCACGACACGGCGAGCGGCCAGCGCAGTCCTGCGAGGAAATCGCGGCACACGGCCTCGTCCTCGAAGTACCTGACTGCCGCCAGGAGGGTGGTGGGGAAGTTCTCCGAACTCATAAGGTGAGTGTACTACCTAATAGGTTGTGTGTCAAGTGCCTAGATCCATAGAGGGTTTAGGCGATCGCTTAATGAGTCCAACCATGTCATAAACATGGTATGATCCAGTAAGCAGGCAAGAACCCTCGCAGCCGTGGCAGGATTCGAACCCCCGACCTACGGTTTTGGAGACCGCCGCNNCAGCCGGTGCCGGGGCGTTACAGCGCCCCGGCAACCGGTCCCATCGTCGCCCGCCGCTCCCGGGAACTCACTGTCAATCCGAGCGGCGGGCTTCGTTTTTCATAGGCATCACCCACTCCCGGCCTGGGTCCAACCGGGACCTTCATCAAGGTCCCGGGCGAGCTGCTGCCGCTTCATGCGCTCACGCGCAAAGTGGACGCTGGTGCCGATTGCGCTTCGAGGGCGCAGGAGGGGCAGCCTGTCCTTACCCCCGAAACTGGCCACAACGGCGTCGATCACTGCCCCGGTCTTCATGTCGATGTCGATGGTCAGCAAATCCTCGATGACCTTGTTGACCTGCTCCTTCTCCTCAGTGCTGAGGCCGCCACCATTCGGGCTCGGATCGACCTCGACCGGCAACGGAGCCGACGCGACGGCGACTTGTTGATCAGATGCGAAGCTCCGATTCCGCAGTTCATGGACAAGCTGCTTGTCCTTCTGAAGGCGGTCGATTTGAGCCGCGACCCGACCCAGTTCAGCCTGTATTTGCTCCATGGCTTCCGCAGCGATCTCATCTCGACGCGGATCCCCATCCGCTATCGCCCTGATCACGGTCTGCACGGGGNNCAATGGCCATGCGGCCGAGTCTATCAGGTTCGCAGGTTTAGGTTAGGTAGGTAGACAGGTGCCTAGGTGGACAGGTGGTGGACTAATGGTGACACTACACATTTGTTCGGTGCGTCAAGTATATCGTTACCCAGTGATGTGTATACTACAGAAATGTTTGCTCGCGTCGACAATACTCACGGTCAGGATGACG
>PLDY01000081.1 GCA_003136895.1 Candidatus Erabacter solicola
ACCGGATTGATCGCCGCGTTGGCGAGGAGCTTGCCCCACAGGTGCGGCCGAATATCGTAGGCCGTCGAGCATTCGAGCCCGGCCTGCTGCAGCAGCGCTTGCACGGAGCGCACGGTCTGATTCGATGCGCCGCCCGAACCGACCACGGTGGCGCCGACTCCGAGGCGGCGCGAACGTCCGTGCCCGACGGCATAGGCCGCCTCGTTCGTGATACCGATGACGAGTGGCACGTTCGCCCCGAGCGCGGCCTTGATCGCCTCCTCGTTGCCGAGTCCGTTCTGTAACGAGACGATCGGCGTCGCGGGGTTCAGTTGTCCCGTGAACGGCCGGATCGCGGAGAGCGTGTTCGGTGCTTTGACGAAGACGAACAGATAATTGGTGGCAAAGGCCTTGGATGGATCGCGCGTCGCGAGCACCTTGCGCGGCGCGAGGTCGTCGATCGCCACGCCGTGCTCGTTGATCGTATCGACCACGTCGCCGCGCACGTCGATCAGGGTCACATCGTTGCGACCGGCGAGGTAATAGGCAAACAACGAGCCCATCGCTCCCGCCCCGAGAATAGCGACGCGTGCGCGCGTATGCGTCTCGACCGTGCTCACGTCAACGATTATACCGGGCGCCGCGTCCGCCGACCTCGCGATTTCTGAAAATGCCGATCAGGATAACCCCGGCCAGGAACCCGCCGATGTGGGTGAAGTACGCGATGCCGCCGCCTTGCTCCGAGAGCGCGTGCGGCGTGATGGCCCCGAAGCCGTGAAGAATTTGACTCGCCGCCCAGAATCCTATGATCAGAACTGCCGGGAGCTTGAAGCGGCTCTTCGCCGAGACGAGCAGATACGACCCGAGGATGCCCGCGATCGCGCCGGATGCGCCGATCACGGGGACGTGACTTGCGGGGTCGATCGATATCTGTGCGATTCCTCCCGCGACCCCGCAGAGCAGATAGAGCGCCAAGTATCGGACGTGACCGCAGAGATGCTCGATCTCGGGGCCAAACAGGAAGAGCACGAGCATGTTCGAGACCAGATGCAGGTAGCTCGCGTGGATGAACTGCGAAGTCAGTAGCGTCAAGTACGGGCTGGGTGGGCTCGGCGCCGCCAGCGGGATGTGTTGCACGAGGTCGTACGGGATCAGCGCGAACGCCGATACGAGCCGGTCTGGGGCGAGGGCCGTGACCTCGTACGAGAAGACGACTGCGTTCGCGACGATTAGCAGGTACGTCACCAGCGGAAAGCGCCAGCGCGCCGTCGTTAGAAGCCGAACTGCAGGCCGAAGACCGTTCGCCGCGAGCTGTGATTGAGGTCGCGTTCGCCGCCGAACAGTTCTAACTTCGGCGCGACGAAGAGGTTGCCGTACGCGTCGACCGTCGGATGGCGCAGGTCGTAGGCGCGCGCCTCGAGCCCGACCTTCGAGTTCTTGACGGCCGCCATCAGGCCGAGACGTGAGTACTCGACGCCAAGACCGAACTGCGTCGCGCCGCGCTGATTGATGAGCATGAAGTTCGCGGTGCTCGTTCCGCTTCCGATGTCGTTGGCGCCGACGAGTAGGCTGGTCCCGCCCCTGGGCAGGAAGCGCAGATTAAAGTCGGTCTGGGGTCCGCGGTCCGACGTGAGCAGCGGCGAGAGGTTGCCCGACGCGCTGCCTGGACGTTGCGGCGAAAGTTGCGAGGCGCGAATCTGAATCTCGACGAGATCTTTCGTGAATTTGTCAAACGCGTTCTTGATGCCGGTGATCGCGTGAGCGGCGGCTTCATTTTGCCCGGGTTGAGCCGAGCCCGCCGATTCGGGCACGGGATTCGGTGCGGACGGGCCTTCGTGTGCGGGCAACGCCGGCCGGGACGTCGGTAAGAAACCGGGAGGCCAAGGCGTCGGAACCGCGGGCGGCGGCGTCGCGCCGGGATCGATGCCGTAGACCGAACTCTTCCCGCCGAGCGAGCGCAGGAGCGAATCGACTTTTTGCGCGGTCGCATCGAAGCGTGCCACGGTATCGCGCAGTTGCGCCTGCGTCTGCGCATTGCCGGTGACCTGGCGCAGGTCGCCGGTCAACTCGCCGATCGTGCGCGCCGTGAGCGCCAGCGAATGCGAGGTCTGGAGGAGGTCGCGTTTGACGCTGGGATCGGTCGCGATTTGACGCAGCGCGTCGGCGCTCTGGTTAAATGATTTGGTCGTCTTGTTGAGATCGTCCAACAGCAGGTCGACGCGGCTCGAGTTGCGCCGGACCGTCGCATTGAGCGCGTCCGTCAGTTCGATGACGCTGGCGCCGGCTTTATTTGCGGTCAAGTTCAGCGAATCGACCATCGACGTGGCTGAGGAAGCGAACTGCTTGATCGAGCTATTTGCGGTGGAGCTCAATTCGTTTGCATTGCGCATCGTCGAATCGAGTTCGGCCAAGAGCGTAGGCGCGTGCCGCTCGAATTGCGCCAAGATCCGATCGAAGCGTTTGATCTCGCCCTGTCCTTGGTCGAGCAGATCCTGAAGCGAGGTCGGATTCACCCCTTGCGGTTGCCTGTTCAGCTGTGCGATGACGTGCGGCAAGGTCTCCGCTTCGGCGATCTTCGGCGGTTCGATGACGACCGCCGGCTCGCCGGTCAGCGGCGCGATGATCAAGAACCTCGAGTTCTTGGGAATCTCGTAGCCCGGTTGGATTGCAAGGATGACTTCGGTCGTGTAATCCGGTTCGAGCTGGACATCGTCGACCGCGCCGATCGGCACACCGCTCAGCGAGACTTCCGCCGCGCGATGGATGCCTGAGGCCGAGGGGAAATGGACACCGATTTTATAGCCGCGCGTCCGCGTCCCGAGGTCGCCCAGCACATAAAAGATCGCGAAGGCGCCGATGAGGCCGGCGATGGTGAACAGACCGACTTGGGCTTGTTTCGACATAGGCGTTGGCTCCGGCCGCTAGAGCGGGATCGGGCCGACCTCACTCCCTTGCAAGAACTGCTGGACGATGGGATTGGGCGATTTCTGTATCTCCTCGACGGTTCCATATTCGATGATGGCTCCCTCGAAAAGCATGGCGACATAGTCGGCCATGGCGTAGATGCTTGCGAGATCGTGCGAGACCACGACCGCCGTGCTATTGAGCTGACGGCGCAGGCGCTTGATCGTATCGGTCAGGATGTGGGTGATGATCGGGTCGAGGCCGGTCGTCGGCTCGTCGTACAGCACGAGTTCGGGATTGTTGACGACGGCGCGGGCGAAGCCGGCCCGCTTGAGCATTCCGCCCGACAACTCCGACGGCATGCGGTCCTTGACGTGTTCGAGGCCGACCGATTCGAGCGTGACGTGGACGGTGCGGTCGATTTCGCTGGGCTTCATTTTGGTATTCTCGCGCAACGGCAACGCGACGTTGTCGGCGACGCTCAAGCTATCGAAGAGCGCCGCAAATTGGAATGCGAAGCCGATCTTACGCCGAAAGTCAATCAGCCCTTCGGAGCGCAGCGTCGAAAGGTCGGTACTCTTGACGATCACGCGGCCGCTATCGGGTTTGCGAAGTCCGTTAAGCAGGCGCAAGATCGTCGACTTGCCGGAACCCGACAGACCGATGAGACAGGTGATCGCACCGGCCTTGATATCGAGCGAGCAGTTTTGCAGCACGACCTTATCGCCGAAACTGAGCGAGACGCCGTCGATGCGCGCAAAATTCATGACTTGAAAAGAATGAGCGACATCAGGAAGTTGCTCATGAAGATCAAGATGATCGAGATGACGACGGCGCCCGTCGTCGCGCGCCCGACGCCGGCGGCTCCGCCGCGCGTCGAAAGACCTTGATAGCAGCCGATCAAGACGATGATGCCGCCGAAGACGACCGCTTTTACCAAGCCTTTGAGAAAGTCTGAATAGTGACTGTACGAGCGAATCGAACCGACGAACGTATCGTAAGGAATGCCGGCGAGCGTATGCGCCAGGTAGCCGCCGCCAACGATGGCGATGATATCGGCCAAGACGGTCAAGATCGGCATCATGACGATGAGCGCGATCAATCGCGGAACGACCAGCATGCGCACGGGCGAGAGGCCCAGAGATTCCAGCGCCTCGATTTGCTCCGTGACGACCATCGAACCGAGTTCGGCGGCGATCGCGGCTCCCGCGCGCCCGGCGACGACGACGGCCGACAACATGGGGCCGAGTTCGCGCGAGACCGTGAACGCGACCGCGCCGCCGACCAGATTGCTGATCCCGTAGTTCACGGCGTTGACCGCCGATTCGTACGAGACCACCATGCCAGTGAAAAGTGAGGTCAGCAGCACGATCGCCGTCGATTGAACGCCGAGAAAATAGGCTTGCGCCATCGTCTCCGCGGCCCGGACGCGCAGCCGCGCAATGAAGGTCCCGCTCTCGACCGAGAGGTTGGCAACGCCGCCCGCGTATTCGAAGAACCCTTGCGTGCCGCGGCCTAGATCTTCGAGGGCTTTCATTCCGCGCCCAGTTCCGTCAAGCGAGCGAGGATGCCTCGCGTGATCTCGACGCGCCGCGCGGTGACGCCGCGCTCGGCGGTCAGATTGAATTGAACCTGGCTCACCTTGCCCAAACGGCGGTCGACGTCGATGAGGTGGGTGCGCGCTTCGCGCTCGAAGCCGCTGAAGTAGCGTCGCACGGCCGCTAGGTAGGCCGCAGCGGCCGCCTCAGAAATGTCGTCGGGCTCGGCCAGCAGTGCGCCGATCGTTTCCTGGGCGCGCAGCATGCCCCGATCGTGCAGATGGAATCGGCCGACTTCCGCCGCGAGTGCCCCGAGCTGTTCGCGATCAGCCGGCATTGACCGGCGTGGCCGCAGCGATAGCCGTGCGCTGAAACTGAAAGAGCCGTTCGATCCCGTTCGCTGCGAGGTCCAGCATGGCGTCGAGCTGCGCGCGATCGAACGGACGCGTTTCGGCGGTGCCCTGCACCTCGACGAATTCGCCGGCCCCGGTCATCGCGACGTTCATGTCGACTTCGGCCCGGCTGTCTTCAGAGTAGGCGAGATCCAGATGCGCGATGCCGTCGACGTAGCCGACGCTGGTAGCGGCGACTTGACTGCGCAGCGGCCACTCCTTGCTGCCTGGCGCGCAGATGTGGCGTAACGCGAGCGCGAGCGCGACGTACGCGCCGGTGATCGCGGCGGTGCGCGTGCCGCCATCCGCCTGCAACACGTCGCAGTCGATCAAGACGCTCTTCTCGCCGAGAAGTTTGAGATCGGTGACGGCTCGCAGCGCTCGACCGATCAAACGTTGAATCTCATGCGTCCGGCCGCCCAGACGACCGCGCGTCGCTTCGCGCTGCGTGCGCTCCTGCGTCGCGCGCGGGAGCATCGCATATTCGGCCGTGACCCAACCCGTGCCGCGCCCGCGCAGCCAGGGCGGGACCTTCGGCTCGATCGTGGCGGCGCAGAGCACGCGCGTATTTCCGAGCGCGATCATCGCGCTGCCTTCGGCAAAGGCCAGAACGTCCGCATCGATCGAGACCGGTCGCAACGCGTCGAGCGCGCGTCCGGCCTCCCGTGGACTACTCAACGGTGACCGTCTTGGCAAGATTGCGCGGCTGGTCGACGTCCTTGCCTTCGATATCGGCGATGTGGTACGCGAGGAGCTGCAGCGGGACGATGTTGACGATCGGCGAGAGCAGTTCGTCGACCTTCGGCACCCAGAAGACGTGGTCCGCAAGTTCGGCAACCTCGTCGTCACCGTAGTTCGCGATCGCGATGATCTTGGCTTCGCGCGCTTTCGCTTCGGCCAAATTGGAGAGCATCTTCTCGCGCACGCGACCGTCGGTCACGATGCCGACCACCGGCACCTTCGCGTCGAGCAACGCGATCGGTCCGTGCTTCATCTCGCCGGCGGCATAGCCCTCAGCGTGGATGTACGAGATCTCCTTCAACTTGAGCGCGCCTTCGAGCGCGGTCGGAAAGTTGACGTAGCGCCCGATGAAGAGTACGCTACGCGCGCGCCGCAAACGTCGCGCCACCTTGCGGATCTCGTCGGAGGCATTGAGGCAAAGATCGATCGCGGCCGACAGTAATTTCGTGCCTTCGCCGATTTCGCGCAGACGCTCGACCGACTCACTGCGTCGGATGCGCGCGAGGTAGAGCGCGAAGAGCACCATCGCGACGGTCTGCGAGACGTAGGTCTTGGTCGCGGCGACGCCGATCTCGGGGCCACCGCGCGTGTAGAGAACGCCGTCGGCCAAGCGCGTCAGGTGCGAGCCTAGGACGTTGCAGATGCCGAGAACCGGCGAGCCGGCGTCCCGCGCGACCTTGACGGCTTCGACCGTATCGGCGGTTTCGCCCGATTGCGACATCGCGATCGTCAACGTGCGCGGATCGAGCACGCGATCGCCGTACCGGAATTCACTTGCGAGCTCCATTTCGACGGGCAATTTACAGAGCGAGCGCAGCAGGTACATGCCAACCATGCCCGCGTGGAAGGCGGTGCCGCAGCCGGTGACCGAGATCTTGGTCATGGCGCGCAGCAGGCCTTCGTCGATCTGCAGTTCGGCGGCCAGCTGCGAATCGCCGGACTCGTCGATGCGGCCCGCGAGCGTCTCCTTGACGACGCTCGGCTGAACGAACATCTCCTTTAGCATGAAATGCTTGAACCCGTCTTTTTCAGCCGACCCGGCATCCCACATGACTTGGGTCACGTCGCGCTCGATCGGTAAACCATCGAAATCGGTCAACGCATAGCCGTTTGCGTCGATCACGACCATCTCGTTCTCGCGCAGAATGATCTGCTTGCGCGTGTACTTGAGGATCGCCGGCGTATCGGAGGCGACGAACATTTCGCGTTCGCCGATCCCCACGACCAGCGGGCTCGCGCCGCTGCGCGCGAAGACGAGTTGTCCCGGCGCATCGGAAGAGATCACGCCGAGCGCGTAGGCGCCGCGGACCTGTTTGAGCGTGCGCCGCACCGCCTCGACGAGATTGCCCTCGTCGTTGTCTTCGATCAAGTGCGCGATGACCTCGGTATCGGTCTCGCTCTTGAACGTGTGACCGAGCGCCAAGAGACGTTCGCGCAAGGTAGAGTAATTCTCGATGATGCCGTTGTGGACGACGGCGAGCCGGTTGCTGCAGTCGGCGTGAGGATGCGCGTTGATATCGGAGGGCCGCCCGTGCGTCGCCCAGCGCGTGTGACCGAGGCCGGTCGTTCCGCTCAGCGGCTCGCTTTCAAGGCGCTCGATCAGGCGGCTGAGCTTGCCTTCCGCCTTACTGCCGTCGAGCTTGCCGCCGGAGTCGATCACGGCGATGCCCGCGCTATCATAGCCGCGATATTCGAGCCGGCGCAGCGAGTCGATGATGATCGGAACGCCGTCGCGGTGGCCGACGTAGCCTACGATTCCGCACATAACCTTATGTACTCCGAACCCGGCGGCGAAGCCCGCGGATGCGGGTGGCCGGCTAGGCTACTTGATGCCTTCCTTGACGCGGCGATAGGGGATTTTGCCGAGAGCGACCTCGTCGAAGGCGGTCGAAACCGGCTTGTTCGGATTCGCGTCATCGGTCAGCGCCGGCGCTCCGTTATTGAGCTGCTTGGCGCGCTTGGTGACCACGTTGACCAGGGTGAACTTTGAGTCGACGTGCTCCAAGAGACCGTCTAGATCGCCGAAAACCGAATTACTCATGACTCTACCAAATTCCTAAAATCTTTATCGCTGTAGTGATGGATGCGGAAGCGTTCCGCGCGCACGATTGCATCGAGGTCGTCGACTGCGGGGAGCGCTTCGAGCTGCTCCGGGGGGGCTTGTTCGTTGATGAGGACGTAGTCGAAGTAGCGGATCGACTCATATTCGTGGTACGCGATGGCAAGGCGGCCGGCGATCTCCTGAGCGGTCTCGGTGCGCCGTTCGGCGAGTCGCTGGTGGAGGTACGAGAACTTGTCGGGAAGCAAGAAGATCAGGACCGCCGCTCCGAAGGCACGCTGGATCGCGAGCGCGCCGTTCACTTCCGGCTTCATGATGACGTCGTAGCCGTCCGACAGTTGACGCTCGACGAACGAGCGCGGCGTGCCGTAGAGGTTTCCGTTGTACTCCTTGGTTTCGAGGAACTCGTCGTTCGCGGCCATGCGCTCGAACTCGTCCCGCGTCAAAAAGAAGTATGATTCGCCCTCGATTTCGCCGGGGCGCGGCGGACGGGTGGTTGCCGAGACCGAGTATCGCAAGCGGGGCATGCGCAACCGAAGTGCCTCGACGACCGTGTCTTTTCCGGCTCCTGACGGTCCCGAGACGATAAACAGTAATCCCGGGCCCTTCAGCGAGACCTCCCCTTGTGCCGGAGTGCGAACCTACAGAGTTCTCAAATACCGGGATAGGGCCCTTCCGTGCTGACGGACTGGCTGCTGGTGCGGCGCCTCGGGGCGGAGCTGGAGCGGGCCCTGCGCGGCGCGCGCATCCGCTCGGCCGGGATGATGGCCGATGGCCGCTTCGGGTTGCGAACGACGGCCGGACTGGTCGCGATCGACGCTTTTGGGGCAACGCCGCTGGTCACGCTGGAACCCGACGCCCGGGTCGAGGCTACTCCGGGCTGGCCGCGGGCCGCCGCCGCCTCGCTCGAGGGTCTGCGGATCGAGCGCGTGCGCGCCAGGCAGGGCGACCGGCTGCTGGCGATCGACTGCGCCGCGCAGTCTCGCTTCGGCGTCTCGAGCGGCTACCGGCTGGTCGCCGAACTCGTGCCCCGTTTCGGCAACGTGGTGTTGCTCAAAGGCGAGACGATCGTTAGCTCGGCCAAAGAGTTCTCGGCGGGGGGCGCGACCTTGCGGACCGTACGGGCCGGCGAGCCCTACGAACCGCCGCCGCTGCGGCAGGCTGCCGGCCCGCCGCGCCTGGTTGCCGAGTCCTTGGCGATCGAGGCCGAACGAGGCGGCACGCGGGTTCGCGAGGCCTACGAGGCCGCGCTCGGCGACCAGAGCCCCGAGCGGAGCGACGTCTTCGTCTATCGCGACGGCGAGCGAATCGTTGCGGTGCACGTCGTCCCGCTTCTTCAATATGCGAATCTGACGGAGCAGCGTTTGCCGGCGCTGTTGCCATTGCTCTCGATTGCAATCGCAACGGATGTGGAACTGCGCGAAGCGCAGGCGGCCGCAGCGCGGCGCGGGACCCTCTCGGCGCGGCTCCAGAAACGCCGCATGGCCCTGGCGCACGAGCGGGCCGCAATGGAACGGGAACGCGACGACGCCGAAGCCCGCGAGACTCTGCGCACGGCCGGCGAGTTGCTCTACGCCCATCTGGACGACGTGCCGCCGCGCGCGGAGCGCTTCGTGCCGCCGAGCGATCCGAGCGTGACGATCGAACTCGATCCGGAACTCGATGCCAAAGCGAACGCCGCAGCAATCTTCAAACGCTACAAGAAAGCGGTGGCTAAGCGCGAGCATCTCGAGCGGCGCTTGAGCGATTTGCAACAGGACGAGAGCTTCGCCGACCAGCTCGTATGGGAGATCGAACGGGCGGAGCCCGCGACGTTCGAGGATCTTAGCGAGGATCTCGATCGGCTCGAGCGGCGCAAGGCGATTCCGCGCGCTGGAAAAGCGCGCCGCCTCGGCGCGATCGAGGTGAGTCTGGGCTCTGACGCGCGCGTGCTGGTCGGGCGTTCGCCCAAAGGCAATGCCGATCTCACCTTTCGCATCGCCAAGCCGGACGATCTCTGGTTCCACGCGCGCAACACGCCGGGCGCGCACGTCATTCTGCGGATCGATTCCGCGCGTGCGCCCGCGGAGGACGAACTGCGCACCGCAGCTGCGCTCGCCGCCTTTCATAGTAAGGCGCGCGGCGCCGACAAAGCCGAGGTCGATTACACGCAGCGCAAGCACGTGCGTAAACAGCGCGGCGGTGCGCCGGGGCTCGTGTGGTATACAAACGCGCGGACCATTTTGGTCGAGCCAAAGGACGGCGCGGCTTCGTAAAATAACTGAGCGTACTCATGCGACCACCAGGCGCCCGTGCGGCGGTCACGCTCGACGACTCTCGCCCGATCTGGCAGATGCTGTTGGTCTTTTTGGTACCGTTGATGCTGAGCAACGTATTGCAGTCGCTCAGTTCGACCGCAAGCAGCATCTATCTCGGCCGGCTGGTGGGCGTCGAATCGCTCGCCGCAGTCTCGGCGATCTTTCCGGTCGTCTTCCTGCTGCTCTCGTTCATGATCGGGATAGCGAGCGGAAGCACGGTCTTGATCGGTCAGGCCTACGGCGCACAAGATTCGCACAAGGTCAAGCAGGTCGCGGGCACGACTCTCGCGCTGATCGTGCTGCTCAGCCTGATCGTCGCGGTCTTCGGCGCGCTCTTCTCCGAGCAACTTTTGGCGATGATGGGGACGCCGGCGAACATCCTAGCGACTTCGGCGAGCTATTCGCGGATCGTCTTCATGTCGATGCCGATTCTGTTCGTCTATATCATCTATACGACGTTCTTACGCGGCACGGGCGACGCGCGCACGCCGTTCATCACGCTGATCGCCGGAACGCTGCTCAGCCTCGTGCTGACGCCCATTTTTATTTTGGGCTGGTTCGGCCTGCCCGCGATGGGCACCAACGGTGCCGCGGTCGGCAATGTGCTGGCCAATCTGCTGGCGACGATCGGGTTGCTGGTCTATCTCTCGCGAACTGGAAATCCGCTGGCGGTCGATGGCGAACTGCTCGCGGACATTCGCCTGCGCTGGGATCTGGTGCGCACCATCGTGCGTATCGGCGTGCCGACCGGCATCAATATCATCATGGTCTCGCTCTCCGAGATCGCGGTCATCTCGTTCGTAAACCACTTTGGATCCAATGCGACGGCAGCGTACGGAGCGGTCAACCAGGTCGTGAGCTACGTGCAGTTTCCGGCGATTAGCATCGGCATCGCGGCCTCGATCTTCGGATCGCAGGCGATCGGCGCGCAGCGCCTGGATCGCATCCCTCGAATCGTGCGTTCGGCGGTTCTCTTGAACTACGCGATCGAGGGCGTTTTGATCGCGCTCGGCTACATCTTCAGCTGGAACCTGATCTCGCTCTTCATCACCGACATCGGGACTGTGGCGATCGCGCAGCGCCTACTGCACATCACGCTCTGGAGCTACGCGATCTTCGGAAACGCGCGAGTCCTTTCGAACATCATGCTCTCGAGCGGCACGGTCCTGTGGCCCACGATCATCTCGATCGTCTCCATCTGGGCGGTTGAGGTCCCCGTCGCATACTTCCTGATGCAGCGTCTCGGCCTTGATGGCGTATGGTACGGTTACCCGGCCGCCTTCATCGCCGGCCTTCTGCTCCAACTGCTGTACTATGAACTCGTCTGGAAGAAGCGGCCGCTCACGCGATTGGTCTAAGCCGTCACGGAAATCTCCGCGCGAGCGATATTCGTTGCGTGACTATTCGCTCTAAGGTCGGCGTCCTCGCTACGTTGCTCATTTTGGCGGCTTGCCGAAACGCTTCGGAGGTGCAGGTCGCCGTGATGGCGCCGCAGGCGCCGAGGAGTATCGTCAAGCATTGGGCGTCGCTGCCCGGCTGGGACGTCCGCGCGATCGCAATGCGCGGCGATGAAATGGGCGGCGAAAGGTTCTATTCGATCGTACCCGGACGCGACGGCTGGATATACTTGCGCGGTGTCGCCGGACTGTACCGATTGCTCGATTTGAACGGTAGGTACGAGCGCACGATCAAAGCCAACTATTGCAATGGCGGGTTCGTCGACGGCTCGACCTGGATTCCGAGCGCGATCTGTCTCCATCGCGACGGAAGGATCACTCGCGTGGAAGTGCGTCGAACCCAAGACTTCTTGGTCGGCCCTCCACTGCCGTCGAGCGCAAATCCACTCTATCGGCAACTCGGCCTGCACGGCGGCGTTCTCACCGATGCAATTCCGCGGGCGGCGGGCGGATGGTGGTTTTCCTACGGTTACGCGCGCGAGTTGGGCGCACTCGACAGCGCGGGACATTCGACGCTCGGACACTTAGCAGGCGTTGGAGTCATTCGCCAAGTCGTCGCACTTGGAGACGCCGTATTTGTGAATGACGATTCGTGCCGTGTTGCACTCGTGCGCTTCCTAGCCGTCCAGGATACCGACAACCTAGGTTGCGTGAATCCCTATGGATACGGCGTCGCCAGGCTCGTCAGGTCCAAGCAAAATGTCTATGCCCTTGCGTCGAGTTCGAGGACGCCAGGTGGCGTTGTAATGCGCTATACTTCCAGCGGGTCGCGACGGAGCTGGGCCGTTCCCTTCGTGCCGACGGACCTTGCGCAAGATCGGAGCGGCGTAACGTACGTACTTGGGTATGAAGGTAATTGGCAGCAGGGACGATATTTTGTCGCACGCCTTGATGTGAATGGCAGCGTCACCGTCCGACGATTACCGGTATACGAGGCGAGTTCGATCGCAATCGATGCCAGGGGTCGGATATGGCTAGTCGCCCCGCGGAACCATTCATTGATAGTACTCTCGCCCACCGCGAAGTGAACGCGCCCGGTCTGAGCTAAACGACGATTGCTTTGAGTTTGTCGGGTTCGACGACGATCACGTGCGCCGTGCGCATATCGATCAGGCGTTCGTCCCAAAAGCGGTTGAGCGTGCGATTCACCGTTTCACGCGTCGTACCGATCATATTCGCCATCTCTTGATTGGTCAGGCGCAGCGTGATACGGGTGCCGGATTCGTGGGGTTCGCCGAAGTTCTGCATGAGGTTGAGCAGCAACTGCGCGAGCCGCGCGCGAATGTCTTGTGAGGTCGTGGCCGCGATCAGTTTGTTCGCCGCCCGCAGACGCTCGGAGAGTGCGATGACCAGCAGCCGGCCGATGCGCGGATTGCGATCGATGAGGCCGAGGAAGTCATCACGTTCGATGGCGCCGACCTCGACTTCGGTTAACGTGCGCACGCTGGCGGCTCGCACCGAGGTATCGAAGACGCTCATCTCGCCGAAGAAGTCGCGCTCTTTGAGGATGGAAAGGATCGTCTCACGCCCGTCGGATGCAATGCGCACAACCGCGACGGAACCGCCGAGGATCAGATAAAAAGTTTGTCCGGGGTCGCCTTCGCGGAAGATCGTCTGATGTTTGGCGTAGCGGCGCGTGGCAACGAGCCCAGCGACCTGCATGAGTTCCGTCTCGTCGAAGTCGCGAAAGAGGGGGACATTCCGCAACGAATCCATCCGTATCGTGCGAACGCCCTCATCCACCCTTTTGGGCATGATCATGCTCAAGTTATCGACTATTCCAGCACGTTCTTGAGGACCGGGTAGTCTTCTTAGACTAGTGCACGATGGGGGTCGCTTGCTTTCGGCGCGTCGGTCTGTGATGCGTGTCACACGGGCGCACGCGAAGGGTGGGGGCTGGCGCCCCGGTTAAGATTCGGGCGCCCCCTCGCGCGAGTCTATGGTGCTCTTACATTGACACGTCCGTCCCGCGTCGCTCCGTACGAACTTTTTGATTTGCAGCAGATCACCGGCCCGGCCGGGATCCTTTACCTGGGCGAACTCACGAGCCGCGGCGAGGCGCCGGTCGACCGGTTCTTCTTTCTTAGGGGCGTGCCGGCGGGGGCTCGGCGCGGCGGCCACGCGCACAAGGAGCAATCCGAGTATCTGATTTGCGTGCAGGGCAGCCTCGAGATCCACATCGAGTCGCGCGGGGACGTCCAGGCTATCTCCCTGGCCGGTCCCGGCCGGGCGCTCTACCTGCCGGCCGGATACTGGCGCGACTTGGCCGGCTTCTCACCCGATGCGATCCTAGCCGTACTCGCTACCCACCCCTTCAGCGAGGACGACTACATCCGCGACCGGGAGGCGTTCCGGCGCTGGGAGGCGTCGCTCGCTCCATGAGCGAGCCGGTCCGCTACCTCAATTTCGTGCGCTTTGCGGAATGCCACGGGAGCGAACTCCGTGAGCGTTTCGAAGTGGTACTCGAATCCGGAATCTACATCGGCGGCTCCGAGGTCGACGAGTTCGAGCGAGCCTTCGCGGCATTTTGTGGCACGACGCACGCCGTCGGTGTTGCGAACGGTACCGAGGCGATCGAGTTGGTTCTGCGAGCGTGGGGTATAGGTCGGGGCGATGAGGTGATCGTTCCAGCGAACTCACCGGTCATGACCGGTCTAGCGGTCACGCATGCCGGCGCCCGCCTCGTCTTGGCGGATGTCGAGCCGGATACCGGATTGATTCGCCCGGCAGCAGTCGAAGCCGCATTGACGGGGGCGACTCGGGCCATCGTGCCGGTGCATCTGTACGGGCATCCGGCGGAGATGGGGCGCCTTCGGGAGATTGCGGCGGACGCCGGAATCCGAATTCTCGAGGATGCGGCCCATGCGCACGGAGCGCGCTATGGTGCGCGGCGCTGCGGCAGTTTGGCCGATGCGGCGGCGTTCAGTTTCTATCCAACCAAGAACCTTGGCGCGCTTGGTGACGCCGGCTGCGTGACGACCGACGATCCCGAACTGGCGGGGCAAGTGCGCATCCTTCGCAACGTTGGCCTGGCGTCGCATGGTACTCATGACGTCAAGGGCTACAACAGCCGCCTTGATCCGGTGCAAGCCGCGATCTTGCGGTGGAAGCTCGAGCGTCTCGATGGGTGGAACGAGCGACGCCGCGAACTCGCCCGGATCTACCTAGCGGAGCTGGCCGATCTCCGTGAAATAACGCTGCCGGCGGCACATCCGTGGGCGACACCGGTCTGGCACGCATTTCCGATCTGCGTGCACGACGGGTTGCGCGATACTTTGCAGCGCGCGCTCTTGGAGGATGGAATCGAAACGAACGTGCACTACCGCGTCCCGATCCACCTCGAACCCTGCTATGCCGACGGTGGTTGGGAAGGCGGCGACTTTCCGGTCAGCGAGCGGCGAGCGTCGATGCTCTTGAGCCTGCCGCTCGACGCCTTTCACACTGAAAGCGAGATCGCGCGCGTTATCGCGTGCGTGCGCGCCGGACTGCTTCGCCGATCTTCGCCCGCGGCGACCGCGTGAGGAAGATCGTCCTCTTCGGCATCGGGTCGTCGATCGTTGTCGAGTATGTCGAAACGGCGCTTCGGCTGGGTTACGAAATCGCAGGCGCCGTTCGAAACCGGCCAAGCACGGTGTTCTTTGGGGACGCCGGGAGAATCGTGGATATCGATGCGATTGCGTCCGAATTACAAAGCTATCCCTGCTTCTGCCCGATGTTCACGCCACGCAACCGGCGCCTTGCGAGCGGCGAGGCTGCTGCGCTCGGCTTCACCTTTCCGCTCGGCCTGATCGACCCGACTGCCGTGGTCGCATCGTCGGCCGGCGTCAGCGGCGGCAGTTTCGTCAACGCCGGCTGCATCGTGGGTGCGCAAACCGGCATCGCGGAGCACGTCTTCGTCAACCGCGGCACGACGCTCGGCCATCACGTCACCATCGCATCCTTCGCATCGCTCGGTCCGAGCGTTGTGATTGGAGGTCACGCGACGATCGGGGAGGCTGCACAGATCGGCGCCGGCGCGATCGTGCTGCCGCTGATTCGTATCGGAGCGGGAGCGGTCGTCGGGGCCGGCGCGGTCGTCACGCGCGACGTGATCGACGGCGCAACCGTCTTCGGCAATCCGGCACGCGTCGTCGAGAGCGCATCTCGGCAATGAAACCCGCCATATCGGTCGTGATGAAGTCCTATAACCACGCTCCCTACGTGGCGCAATCGATCGCCAGCATACTCGATCAGTCGTTTGCGGATTTTGAGATCGTCATCAGCGACGACGGATCGACCGACGGCACTCCGGAGATCATTCGGGGCTTCTCGGATCCGCGCATTCGTTTCATGAGTTTCGAGGAGAACAGCGGGATTGCCGCCGCAATGAACTCGGCGACGGTGCGTGCCGCCGGCGAGTTCATCGCGATCCTGAACTCGGACGACTTTGCGCTGCCGGGACGGCTCGCGGCCCAGGTGGCCTTTCTGCGGCAACACGACGAGATAGCAGCCGTCTTCGGGCTTCCGCGCCAGGTCGGCGAGGACGGTGAAACGACTCTAGGTTTCGAGCCGTTTGAGACGCCCTTTATCGGTGCGCACTACCCTCGTCAGGCTTGGTTGCGCCATTTGTTTTTCCACGGCAACTGCCTCTGCGCGCCAACCGCTATGATTCGAAGATCCGCGTACGCGGACATCGGAAACGATGATCGGCGGCTCACCAACCTGCACGATCTCGATCGCTGGGTCAGACTCTTGGAGCGATTCGATATCTACGTCTTACCGGACGAACTGACGGCCTTTCGAGTTCGAGCCGATGGCCGCAATGCGAGCGCCCCATCGCGCGCCTCCTACCTGCGCGCACCGTTCGAATGTTTTCAGATATTCAAGCGTTACCGGCACTTGGCTCCGGAGTTTCTGCGCGAAATATTTGCGGAGGATCTGGAGCGGCATGGCATCGATGCGAGCGGTCGCGCCGGCGTCTGGCTGGCTGAAGTCGCGTTGACGGGCACGCAAGCTTGGCATCCGCTGTATGCCCTCGACACGCTGTTCGAAGCGGCCGGTGACGATCGTGCCTTCCGCCGGCTCGCCGAACTGACGGGAACGCTCAACGTCCTGCGCCTTCCGGACCAGGTGGAGTAGGCGCGATGCAGCTCTTCGATGCCGATCCTAAGCGGGCGCTGAAAGTCCATTTTGGATTCGATGCGTTTCGCCCGCTGCAGGAAGAGATCGTGCGTGACGTGTTGGCCGGCCGCGATGTCTTCGCGCTGCTTCCGACCGGCGGCGGAAAATCGCTGTGCTTTCAGCTACCGGCGGTTATGGATGGCGGATTGACCGTGATCATCTCGCCGCTGATCGCGCTCATGAAGGATCAGGTCGACGGCATGCTCGCTACCGGCGTCGCCGCGACGGCACTGAACTCGTCGCTCGAGCCGAACGAGTTGCGGCGCCGGGCGGCCGGCTTGGAACGGGGCGACTACCGGCTGCTCTATCTCGCGCCCGAACGTCTTGCGTTCGCCCAGACGCTCGATGATCTCGAGCGCTGGAACGTTACGCGGATTGCCGTCGATGAAGCGCACTGCATCAGCGAGTGGGGCCACGACTTCCGGCCGGAGTACCGGCGTCTCGCCGACTTGCGGCGACGCTTCCCGAATGTGCCGGTGCTTGCGCTGACGGCGACCGCGACCGAGCGGGTGCGAACCGATATCGTTACTTCGCTCGGTCTGCGCGATCCGCGCTGTTATGTGGCGAGCTTCGATCGCCCGAATCTTCTCTACCGCGTCGTCCCGAAGGATGGCGCTTACCATCAACTGCTCCACTTCGTGCGCGGCCGCTCGCGCGACAGCGGCATCGTCTACGCCGCGAGCCGGCGTCAGGTCGAGTCGCTCGCCGACAAGCTGCGGGCCGACGGCGTCGTCGCGTTGCCCTATCATGCCGGGCTCGATCCAAAGGTGCGCTCGCGCAACCAAGAACGGTTCGTACGTGACGACGCGAGCGTGATCTGCGCAACGATCGCGTTTGGGATGGGGATCGATAAGCCAAACGTGCGCTATGTGGTCCACTACGATCTGCCCAAGAATATCGAGGGGTATTATCAGGAGACCGGGCGCGCTGGACGCGACGGGTTGCCGGCCGAGTGCCTCCTGCTCTTCGGAGCGGGCGACGCGGCCAAGCAGCGCGGCTTCATCGAAGAAAAGGAAGACGAACACGAGCGCGCGCTGGCCGAGCGTCAACTGGATGAGATGATCGATTTCGCCGAGAGCGCGGAGTGCCGCCGTCGTCCGCTGTTGCGCTATTTCGGCGAGACATATGAGGGGCCGTGCGGCAACTGCGATGCCTGCCTCATGCCGCGTGCGAGTTTCGATGGGACGGTCGTCGCGCAGAAGTTTCTATCATGCGTCGCGAGGATTCGACAGAACGGTGGCTTTGCGGTTGGAATGCAGCATTTAGTCGACGTTCTGATCGGAAAGGCGACCGAGAAGGTCAAGAACTGGTATCATGAGGACCTCTCGACCTTCGGCATCGGACGCGACGTGCCGCGTCCGCAGTGGGTTGCAATCGGGCGCGAGCTGCTGCGCTTAGGGCTCGTGCGGCGTTCGCCGGGCCTGCGCGGAACGATCGAATTGACGGCAGATGGACGCGCGACGCTGCTCGATCGGCGCAACGTCACGCTGACCGTTGCGGCCGTGGTTACCGAAGCACCGCATGCGACGGCAGCCGAGGACGCGCTGTTCGAGGAGTTGCGCGCGCTGCGCAAGCGTTTGGCGGACGAACGCGACGTGCCGGCCTACGTCGTCTTCTCCGACGCGACGTTACGAGCGATGGCGCGCAAGCGGCCCGCGAATCTGATGGAGTTACGAGGCGTCAGCGGCGTGGGCGATAAGAAGCTGACGGATTTTGGCGACGCGTTCTTGGAGGCGCTCGGAGCGTTCTCGGAGCGTGGAGAATGATGGGCGAAATGGAGACCTATCGCGCTTCGGATGGGGCTGAGTTAGCATTTCGCGATGAGGGTCCGCACGGACTCGGGATTCCGCTGCTGTTCGTTCATGGTTGGCAGGCCGACGGAACGGTATGGGGAGCGCTGGTTGCGTGTCTGCGCGAACATCATCGCGTAATTACGGTCGATCTGCGCGGGGCCGGCGCATCCTCCGCCGCTCCGGGTCCGTACGATCTCGACAAATATTCGAATGATCTGACCGAGTTGATCCCCTCGCTCGATCTGGATCCGGTGGTCGTCGTCGGCCATTCGATGGGTGCGGCAATCGCGCAACGTTTCGCGATCGATAATCCCGAAGCGGTCGAGGGTCTCGTCCTGATCGCCCCGGTGCCGGCGAGCGGAATGCCGATGTCGGCGAAAACGCTCGAGATGTTCCGCGGGCTGCCCGGGAACGCCGAGAAGACCGCAGCGTGGCTCAAACTCCTGACGTTACGCGAACCGGCGACGGAAGTTACCAAGTTGTTGCGAGACGCCGCCGCGGGCATCCGCCCCGACGTCGCGCTCCAGGCGTTCGAATCATGGCAGAGTGCGAACTTCGCGAACGAAGCCGCAACGATCGAAACGCCGACGCTGATCCTCGCCCCGAGTGGCGACCGTCCCGAATTCGCTCGCGAGAAGGTCGCGGACATCATCGCCGGCAGCCGTTTCGAGGTTCTCAGCGAAGTTGGACACTACGCTCCGCTCGAGAGACCAAACGCCATCGCGACCCGCATCGAAGAGTTCTTGGCCGAACTCTAGCCACGGTTGGCAGCAATATCTAGATGGGAGAGTTGCCCCTAATGATGTTCAGGAACTCCGTACTGCCCTTTGTGATTGGGTTTCAGCTGGTTCTTTGCTGTGCCTCGGCGCGGGCTGCGGACCAGCCGAATTGGGATCTCATCAAAGATAAGGTTCAGCGTATTGAGATCATCTACAAGTCGGACACCGTCATGCCCAATCTTGCCACAACTCCTGAGCAACTTGAGCGGGTATGGGAGGTTTCCGCAACGTTCCGAGCGCCATTCCGGACGCCACTGCTCAGGATTGTCCATGGGATGGCAACGAGCAGCTATGATTCACCCGGCCGACGCTTCGAAGCGGTCTGGGGCGTCAGGCTGTTCGCCGATGATGGGGCTACGTTAGTACATCTTTACTTGGATCGGTAAGGAGTCGCTGATATGTTGAGCAGGCCCGGGTAACCGGGTCGTCCGATAGTTCGGGACGCCGGAACACGGATGGGTCACCGGTCGACGCCGCGGCTCGCTATGGGGCTTGGACCTCGTCTACTAGCATCGGCGCCCGGTGACCGACGAGCGCGAGATCGGACGGTATCATAGGCGGCCCCGCCTGCAATCGCTGGTTTACTACATTGCCCTGAAGAACGCGGGGGTTCCCGTGGAGATGCATTTGTATGCGCATGGCGGGCATGCATTCGGGCTGCGTCGCACGGAGCTTCCGATTACGGGATGGCCCCAGTTGGTGGAGACGTGGCTGGGTACGGGTAATGCGACCCAAAACTGAT
>PLDY01000144.1 GCA_003136895.1 Candidatus Erabacter solicola
AAACGGCGGGGTCACTCCACTTGATTGGAATGGACACAAGACTGCTTCTTCGTGGGAAGGCGTCAGGCAAGTACGAGTACGCATCCCAGGGTTGATGAAATCCACGGGCTTTCCGCAGCCATATCCGAGGATTAATAGCCCGCCAACGTTTTATCCCCAAAATATGTGAAAAAGTCACTTGCTGAATTGCTAATGCGTCGCGATATTGCTATGTCTTCGTGTGGTTCGGCCTTCGACCACCGCCACTACACCTGTCGATCACGCTGGAGCAAAAGGTGACATATCCCCAGCCCAATCCGGAAGTCAAGCGGCTACTCAGTCTGCCGCAGGTGTGCGGCATTCTTGGGCTTCAGAAAACCGCATTGTACGGGATCATGGAGAGAGGGGAGCTTCCATTCGTCGTCGTGACGGGTCGGAGGCGCATGATACAGCCTGACGATTTGGACGAGTTTATTCGTATGCGCCGCACGGGCGGCTGGAACCGGAGGTAATAGCCCGCCGTGGCCGTCAGGAGAGGGCGCGGCACCTGCGTGTGGCGCGAAGACCGAAAGCAATACCAAGCTTCGATTCGCATGGGTTTGGAGGCCAGCGGAAAGCGTCGACGCGTGACGGCCTATGGCAAGACTGCCAAGGATGCAGAAAACAGCCTCGCGACAAAAGTTCTCAAGATCAAGAGCGGGGAGTACCGCCGTCCCTCGAAGGAAACGGTCGGGGCCTACCTCGATGCTTGGCTTGCCGATCGTGACGGCATCAAGGCCTCGACGCGAACGCTATACCAGACTGTCATCGACCGGTATATCAAGCCACATGTCGGCGGCGCGCTCCTCGATAGGTTCGCTCAGCGCGATCCGGTAAGAGAACTCTACAAACGTCTGCGTGGTGTCGGTGCGAGTGCGCGTAACGTAAGGCACGTTCATGTCGTCCTCGGCGCGGCCTTTCGGGCAGCGGTGAAGGACGACCGGATTTTTCGGAATCCGATGGAGGGCGTTGAAGCACCGCACTACAGGCCGGTCGAGCGCCCCACGATCACGGTCGAGGACGGTGAACGTTTCCTCGAGGCAGCAAAGGGGCATGCGCTCTATGCGCTGTTCGTGCTCGCGCTTGACTCGGGCGCACGACAAGGCGAACTCTTTGGCCTTCGACGCGCCGATGTGGATCTAAAGAATCGCATTGTCGCGATCCGCCGCTCGGTGAGCTATGCTGCCGGCGGCACCATTGCTGAATCGACCACAAAGACCGGTAGGTCCCGAAGCGTGCCTGTCAGCGTGCGGACTACCGACGCCCTGCGAGCCCACTTGAAGGCGCACATGGCGAGTGAGTACGTGTTCACTGATGAGCACGGCAGGCCGCTGCGGAAGGAGAATTTTATCCGCCGCGCATTCCATCCGATTCGGGACAAGGCGAGTCTGCCGGCGACCATCCACTTTCACGACCTGCGTCACGCCTGCGCCACCCGGCTTCTCCTTCAGGGAGTCCACCCGAAAGTCGTGGCGGAACGCCTTGGCCACGCCTCCACCGAGCAAACGCTAGAGACCTACAGCCACGTCGTCCCGTCGCTCGGACGCGAAGCCGCCGATCTGTTCGACAAGGTTGCGTCAGACTAGTGCGTCCGACACAAAGGTGGTTTCCGAGCCAATGGTTGTCATTTGTGGTTGTCAAACGCAAACTTTGCGCCGGAAAGCAAAATGAAAACGCCGCAGAGTCAATATCCACGGCGTTTTGATTGGTCGGGCAGACAGGATTTGAACCTGCGACCCCTAGTCCCCCAGACTAGTGCGCTACCAAGCTGCGCCACTGCCCGTAAGGGCTCAGGCTTCGCTGCGCTTGCCGGGGGCTCATTTCCCTGCGGCTCGGCGCGCGTAATACTCAGCTTCGGGCCACATCGTCGCCCCGGCGTAGTTTAGGCTCTCGACGCTGCCGTTATTGCGGAACTCGAACCGTACCAGTTCGCCTTCGGAGAAGTAGGCGCTCACGTCCCGCACCTTCAGCGTGACCGGATCGACATATTCGAACTCCTCGCTATCCTTGAGCGGGTCCCAGCTATCGGGATGCACGGCGACGATGCGAGCGTCCGAAGCGACGATCTGAACCGTACGCCACGACGTGCCCGTATAGATGCCTTCGAACCGGCTCGCAGCGCGGGCTATGCGCGTACCGCCATCCCGGCTCACAGCAAAAAACTCGAGCGCCGACCAGATCGCCTTATTGATCGCCAGCGGATCCGCTTCATCGAAATTCGTCAACACGGCAACGACCGTTCCGTCCGACGGATCGCAGAGCGTGCACGTCCGCTGGCCCGGAAACGCGCCGCCGTGTCCGAAGAGCCGGCGTTTGCCGGCATACTCGATCGTTAGCCCGAGCGCATATTCGCGCTGCTCGCCACGAGCACGGACGGACCATTGCGTGTGCTGCATCTCCTTGAGCGATTCGTCGTCCAGCAGCGCCGACGTCGAACCAACGACCTGCGCCGCGAAGAACTTGGCGAGATCGCGACCCGTCGAGCAGAAGCCGGTCGCCGCGGCCAACGCCCCGGTCGTCACGGCTCTTGGAATCGGGTCGCGATCGCGGTCGCCGAACCGGCGGGTGTAGCCCGTCACGAGCCGCTTTTCGATTTCGGGCGTAAACTCCGAAAACGTGTTCGTCAAGGCCGAGTCCGGATGCGCGACCACGTACTCGTCGACGTACTGCCGGTACGGCATGCCCGACGCCGACTCGATCACAAGTCCAAGCAATCCGAATCCGATATTCGAATACTTCATCTGCACGTTGGCGTCGAACGTCATCCCGGTCGCGAGCACGCGCGCTTTGAGGTCCGCCGCCGTCGGAAAACGGTGCATCAACTGCCAGTGATCGGAATCCAGGCCATCGCGAATGACGCCGCCGCCGTGCGAGAGCAACTGCCGAATCGTGACGCTCGCGAACCGTGGATCCTTGTGCTTGCGCAGCCAGCGAAGATGCCGCGCTGCCGGCTCGTCGATCGAGAGCTTCCCGTCTGCCGCCAGTTGCATAATCGCGACCGCCGTAAACGACTTCGAATGCGATGCGACCCGAAAGAGATGGTGCGGGGTGAGCGCCACGCGCTTCTCGAGATCGGCATACCCGTACGCTCGGTCGAACAGCACGCGCCCCTTACGGGCGATCGTGACCGCAATTCCCGGCGTGTCGCAGCGCTCGGTTCGAAAACGCAACCACGCGTCGAGGAACTTGGCCGGTTTGAACACTCCGGCTATTCCGGCAGCATTTGACGCGCGGCGGCGGCGTTCTTCACGCGAAGCTCACGCACGCTTTCCTTCTTCTCCCCGGATTCAAGCGCCGCCACGACGACGCGCACGTAGGCGCGCGCGCCATCTTGATTCGGGTGCACGCCGTCCGCGGAGAAATACTCAGGGTGGCCGGCCGACGCCGAATACCAATCCGCCAAGGTCGCATTTCGGTAGGTCGGCACGACGCGCGCCATCAGCGCNNAGAATCTCGCGCAGCGTTGACTCTTCCACCGTGCCGTTGTTTCCAAGATTGACGATCGTCGTCGGCTGGAGATGTCCGGCGGCCGCCTTGCGTGCGACGACCTCTTCCGTGGCGATCGCCTGGCGTGCGACCGTCGCATCGGTTTCAACCACGTTCACCGAATGCCCGATCCATGGGCTCACGCCCAGCAGAACTGAGTCGCCGATCAAGAGCGCCGGGACTTCTTCGACCGTGCGCCGATGCGCCGGCCGCTTCACCGGATGCTTGGCGTGCTTTACCGGCGACGAACTCCCGGAGGCCGCCGGCGATCGATCGTCCGTGGCTTGGACGACGAGCGGTGGCAGCGGCGGCAGGGCCGATGCGTTGGCGCGCATCGCGCTTGCCGCCAGCACGCTCTCAATGACGATGACACACGCGACGACGCCGATCGCCGAAGCAGCCGCCAGACGGAAGTGGACCGGATTCCACGAGCGGGCGCGCGTCCACAGCCGCGCCAGCGCACCGCGGCGCACCGGCATCTCGATGTAACGGTACGAGATCTCGGCCGCGATCGCGGTCAACGCGATCCGGAAGATGAGGTTTGGCACGCCGGTCAGCGACAGATCGACCCCGGAACGCGTCGCTTGAAAGATCGGCCAGTGCCACAAGTACATACCGTACGAGCGTTCGCCGATCCAGCGCAGCGGCTGCGACCCGAGCAGACGTCCGATACCGAGCGCCGGGTGGGTTGCAACCATGATCAGAAAGACCGAGAGCAAGCCGACGAGCGGGAATCCGATCACGTAGAAATCACCGGTCGATTCGTTGACGCGCAAGAACATCAGGGCGAGCGCCGCCAGCACGACGAATCCAACGAGCGCACTCAACCCCCAATACGAGCTACCGCCGGCACGTTCCGACGCCGGTTTCGGTTGCCAGCCCGTTGCGAGCGCTGCTCCGAGGAACAGCCCCATCGAATGCGTGTCGGTGCCGAAATACATGTGGCTCATCGACATACTGGACGCCGCTTCGAAGTTCCAGCCGAGCAGGAACATGATGCCGGCCGAGATCATCGCGCAGACGAAGGCGACCATCCGGACGCTGCGCGTCCCGGCGATCGGCATGAGCAGCAGCAAGACCAGCGGCCACACGAGGTAGAACTGCGCTTCGACCGCGAGTGACCAAGTGTGCTGCAAGAGTATCGGCCGGCCGATCGCTTCGAAATAATCCTGTTGATGGAAGACGAACCACCAGTTGCTCAGTCCGCCCATCGCCCAGGGCAGATCGCGCAAGGTCGATGCGACCGCGTCCTTCATGAAAAACGCCGAGTACGTGAAGACAATGAAGAGCATGAAGAACAGCGCGGGCAGCAAGCGGCGCATGCGGCTGAAGTAGAACGCCTTCAGATTGATCTTCCCGCTGCCGACGAATTCGTTGATGAGCAGGCTCGTGATCAGATATCCGCTGAGCACGAAGAAAATGTCGACGCCGAGGAATCCGCCCGGCAGCCACCCGAGGCCGCCGTGGTAGAGCATGACGGCGATGATCGCAAGCGCGCGGACACCATCAAGCGCGGGCACGTACGCCAACTTGCGGGCGGTGCCTACGGCTCTATATGCTGTAGCGAGCGCTGTCATAAACTCGACACGTGCCGGAAGAAAGAATTGCGGAGAAAGTCCTAGAGGCTATAATTTGACTGCCGGCACGAACTCACCTACATGCGGATGGCCGCCAGACGGGCGTGAAAAGGCCGGACGAACCGCTCGTAACCGGAGTCGCGTCCAGCCGTCGGGAACTCGGGCCAGGCGTCCGCGCCTCCGCGGGACGTTCGGACCACAAGAGGGAGTTCGCCGTATGAAGACCCTGGTCGTCCTCATAGCATTCGTCGCAGGCGTCAGCGCACTGGGCGCCGTCGGCGCGGCCGACGACGTCGGGGCGATCGTCCATCGCAAGAACCTCGCCTTCAGCCAAGCGCTTCTGCGCGGCGACGCCAAGGCGTGCGCCGCGGCCTTTGCGCTCGACGGCGAGGTGCTCCCGCCGTCCGAACCGAGCATCCGCGGCCGGGCCGCGATCCTCAAGAGTTATCTCAAAACGCTCAAAACGACGACCTTCACGCAGGTCTCGCTGGAAACTAGCGAACTGCGCATCGGCGCCGACACCGCGTACGAGATCGGTCACTTGACGATGCACTACAAAGACAGCAGCGCTTCGGACGGTCCCGAATCGCTAGCCGGGCGCTACATTCGCATTTGGCGTCGCGCCGGCAGTGATTGGTTGATCGCCGTCGATTCGGCGCAGCCGGGCGCGCCGTCTCCGTAGGCGCGAAAAGAAAAGAGCGCCGCATGTGGCGCTCCCTCAAGTGATCTCAAAGGTCGATGGGCGTTAGCGCTTTGTCGCGCGCTTTTTCTTTCCACCGGCGACGGCTTCTTTCAAGCCTTTGCCCGCGGTGAATGCCGGCACGCGGCGCGCCGGAATCATGAGCTTAGCACCCGTCTTGGGATTGCGGCCCTCGCGCTTCTTGCGGTCGCGAACGACGAAGCTGCCGAAGGGAATCAACGCAACCTTATCGCCCTTCGCAAGTGCTTCCTTGATCTCATCGAGGAACAGATCGACGAGCTCGCCGACCACGCGTTTTGAGAGTTCCGTCTCTGCTGCCAGAGAATCGACTAGTTCGGCTTTTGTCAAGTTTCGTTCTCCAAAACAACTACGAGCAAACGCGCTCGTAGATCAAGGGCTTTTTAGGGTAGTTTGCAGACGCCACGGACGCTCCTGCCCGAAAGTTACGAAATAATCTAGGGGCCATGCGGGTTTGCGGGTCACGTTCGCAGGAGGGTCGCGAGCGCCCGCAGCGCCAGACAATACGATTCGGCCCCGAAACCGGCGATCGTTCCGCGACAGACCGGCGCCACGACACTATGCGCGCGAAACGGCTCCCGCGCCTGCGTGTTGGTCAGGTGCACTTCGATCGTCGGCGCTCCGATCGCCGCGATGGCGTCGCGCAGGGCGTAGGCGTAATGGGTGAAGGCTCCGGGGTTGATGATAATGCCGTCGGCCGCTCCCGCGTCGCGCTGCAACTCCTCGATGATGGCGCCCTCGGAGTTGTGCTGGACGCTCCGGACCGAGATCCCGAGCGACTCCGCATCGCGAGCGATGCGGGCGTCCACTTCGGCGAGCGTCTGCTTCCCGTAGCTCTCCGGCTCGCGCGTTCCCAACAGGTTGAGGTTCGGGCCGTGGATGACCAGCACGTTCATCAGCGCGGCGTTCGGGGAGGAAAAGCGCTCGCCCTCGGAAAGTGCGCTGCGTGCCCGACCGTATTGTGACCGCCACCGCCGCCGACGGCAGCTTCGCCATCGTCGCCGGTGTCACGACCGAGCTGGTTCGCGAAACTCAATCGCGGCACGAACTCGCCCCGACCGCCAGCGCCGCGCTCGGCCGTTTGTTAACCGGCGCAGTTTTGCTCGGCGCGCGACTCAAAGGCCGAGAACGGTTCTCATTGCAGGTTGCGGGCGACGGGCCGTTGCGCGGCATGACGGCCGACGTGGCGCTGCGCTCGCCGCACGAACTCGCCGCGCGCGGGTACGCGCGCAACGGAGCGGCCGAACTTCCGCTCAACGCGCGCGGGAAGTTCGACGTGGCCGGCGTGGTGGGTCGCGGCCACCTTCAGGTGACGCGCTCCTTCGAAGTCGGGCAGCCCTACATCGGCATCGTGCCGCTCGTCAGCGGCGAGATCGGCGAGGACATCGCGAGCTACCTCGCCCACTCCGAACAGATTCCCTCGATCGTGGCGCTCGGCGTGCTGGCCGGCAGGGCCGGAATCAGGGTCTCCGGCGGGCTCGTCGCAACCGTCATGCCCGGAGCGGTCGAGCGGACGATCGAACTTCTCGAGACGCGCGCCGCCGGGATGCCCTCGATCTCCACGCAGATCGACGCCGGAGCACCCGCCGAAGCGCTGGCGCAGACGCTGGCGGGCGAACTCGAGCTGCGCTTTACCGGCGAATTTTCGGTCGCCTTCGTCTGCCGCTGCAGCCGCCGCCGCGTCGAACGCGCACTGCTGGGGCTCGCGCCCGACGAGTTGGCCGAGATGGCGCGCGATCAAAAGCCGACTGAGGCCGTCTGCGAGTACTGCAAAGAGCGCTACGTTCTCACCCGCGAAGAGGTTGCCGGACTCGCGGCTCAAGTGGGAGCGGGTTAGACTCCCAAACGGGAATGGAATTCTTCGCGCAGCGTGCCGTCGACGGTCGAATACCACCAGCCGCACTCGCAGCGTACCGGCGGATCGCCCGAACGCGGATACTTGTGAACCCGTCCGCAGCGGCTGCACGTCATGGTCGGTCCTTCGATCGCGTCCTGCGGCGTGTAGGTGCGCGCCGGAGGCGAGGGCTTGTCGTGGGAGTGGGCCATAGCGTTTATGTTCCTCTTTGCGGCAGGATGCGGATGAAGCGGCGGTTGCCGACGGAGAGCACGACCGGCTTCGTCGCGGTCCAAGCCTGACGCGCGTCGCCGACCGGTTCGCCGTCCAACTTCACGCCGTTACCAGCGATCAACCGTTCCGCTTCGCGACGGCTCGTGGCAAAATCTGCCCCGATCAGCGCGTCGGCGACCGAACGCCAAGCGCCGGCCTGCAACTCACTCATCTCCGAGGGCAGTTCGCCGCGCTGCACCGTCGACTCGAAGCGCTCGAGCGCCGTGCGCGCCTCCGCAAGCGTCGCATTGAGCTCGCGTCCTACGAAATCGAAGGTCTGAAAGGCAACGTCCGCCATGGCGTTGCGGCTTACGAGCCGACCGCCGGCCGGAAGGCGCGGGTCAATTTGGACTCTTCAGGCGTACGAAAGGTACCGGTCGTCGCGGCCGGCGGCGGCTCGGGCGTCGCACCCGGCAGGCGAAAGCCCGAGGCCGAGCGGCGCAAGCCCGCCGAGAGCTCGGCAAGTTTGGCGATGGCGCCGGAGGTGGCGCTGGTCGAGTCCGCGGTCTGGGCGCTGATTTCCTTCAGCACTTGCATGTTGCGCGCAATCGCCTGCGCGGCAGAGGTCTGCTCGCGGGCGCTCGCGGAAATGTTCTGCACCAGGCTCGCGATCTGATTCGACACCTGTTCAATCTCCTGCAGGGCTGCGCCGGCGTTTTCCGCCAGCAACGCGCCGCCCACCACGTCGGTGGTGCTGCGCTCCATCGACACGACCGCCTCGTTGGTGTCGGTCTGGATGGTACGCACCAGCACCTCGATCTGCTTGGTGGCATTTGCGGCGCGCTCGGTCAGGCGCTGGCGCGCGATACCGGCGGCGACGTGATCTACGACTGGGGCGGCGGCCTGATCTGGGCGGCGTTGCCTCCCAAACCCGATGCCCAGGCCGCGCTGGTGCGTGCGCGCGTCGACGCCGCCGGCGGCCACGCCACTTTGCTGCGCGCGTCCGAGCAAATACGGCGCAATGTCGATGTGTTTCATCCGCAGTCTGGCGGCCTTGCGAGCTTAAGCGAACGTGTCCGCTTGAGCTTCGATCCAAAAAACATCCTCAATCGCGGCCGG
>PLDY01000107.1 GCA_003136895.1 Candidatus Erabacter solicola
AGCGCGGCTCGCCGGAGATCAACCAAATGGCAGCAACGAGGAGTCGGCCGGCGAGCGCGTCGGAACCTACACGCTCCGAAGTCCGTGGCCGTTTTGTGCAGCCATCGCGGCGGCGTTCGTCTTGATCGGCGCAGTCTACAATCTTCCAGTCGCCGTTGCAGCGTTCGTCTCGTTGTTGGTGACGCTTACTATGCTGATTCGTGAGAGCCGTTAGAGGGAGGCTTTGGGCCCGTCCTCGCATCCGTACAAAGAACGCACGATGACTCCATCGCCGGGCGAACTCTCCTTGATGATCGATCTGAACGCAGTGCGCTACATGGACGCTTCCAGCTTTTCGGCGCTAATCGTGGCTCAAGAGAACATGACCGCGCGCCCGGATAAGCTCTACATCGTCGCCGGCAATCCGCTCCTCCAGCGCCTGTTTTCGATCCCCGGGTTAGAGACGTTTTTCGATTTATACGTGACCGCGGACGACGCCCTCGCCGCGGCGGTATGAGCCTTAAACTGGGGCAAGGGGTTGGGTTGGTGATACCAAGGGTAAGGGTACCGGTACCGCGCCAACCGGCCGCCGATTCTGCCATCCCAGTCACTATTGGAGCGATTGCGACGTGAACACCAGCGATTTCTTACTCGAGCGGCTCGTCGAGTGGGGCTTTAAGCGGGTCTACGGTTACCCTGGCGACGGCATCAATGGCATCATGGGTGCCCTTGATCGAATCGGCGATAAACTCGAGTTTATTCAGGTTCGTCATGAGGAGATGGCGGCGTTCATGGCGTGCGCCCATGCCAAATTCACGGGTGAAGTCGGCCTCTGTCTGGCAACATCCGGGCCGGGCGCAGTCCATTTGCTCAACGGTCTTTACGACGCGAAGATGGATCACACACCGGTCGTAGCGATCGTCGGTCAAGCTGCGACGAGCGCGCTCGGAAGCTCGTATCAGCAAGAAGTCGATCTCCAAGTACTGTTGCAGGACGTAACCGAATACGTCTACACCGTTTCGAGCCCGGCGGCGATGCGTCACGTCGTCGATCGTGCTGTACGCACGGCGGCTGCGTATCGAGCCGTCACCTGCGTGATCGTACCGAAAGACGTTCAAGAGAAAGAGGCCGTCCCACATCCCCCGCGCACGCACAACATGACGCGTAGCAGCGTTGGATACTCGGCGCCGGTCGTCGTGCCGACGCAACACGATCTGCAGCGGGCGGCCGACATTCTCAATAGTGGGAAGCGCGTCGCAATGATGGTCGGGCAGGGCGCGGCGAACGCGACCGATGAAGTGCTCGCGGTTGCTGACCGCTTGGGTGCGGGAATCGCGAAGGCCTTGCTTGGCAAATACGTGGTTCCCGACGATTTGCCGTACGTTACCGGCACCCTTGGATTGTTGGGAACGCGGCCGAGCGCCGACATGATGAACGAGTGCGACACGCTGCTGATGGTCGGCACCTGCTATCCGTATTCGGAATTCCTGCCCAAAGAAGGGCAGGCGCGTGGCGTGCAGATCGACATCGATGCGCGCAACGTAGGCTTACGTTTTCCGACCGAACTCAATCTGATTGGCGACAGTCGCGAGACCCTCGCGGCATTGCTGCCGTTGCTCAAATCCAGAACAGATGACGCGTGGCGAGTCAGAATCGCGAAAAACCTCAAGGATTGGTACTCCGATGAAGAGGCGCGCTGCCACGTCAAGGGAGCGCAGATAAACCCGCAGCTAGTTTTTTGGGAATTGAACGAACGGCTGCCCGATAACGCGATCCTGACCGGCGATGCTGGCACGGCGACAAATTGGTTCGCCCGCAACATCCATATGCGGCGCGGGATGAAGTCTTCGCTCTCCGGCAGCCTGGCTACGATGGGATCTGCGGTTCCGTACGCTATCGCGGCGAAGTTTGCGTTTCCCAAGCGCACTGTTATCGCGTGCACGGGCGACGGCGCGATGCAGATGAACGGCAGTGCCGAAATGCTCACCGTTGCCAAATATTGGAAACGTTGGGAGGATCCGCGGCTCATTTTCCTGGTGATGAACAACTCCGATCTCAACCAAGTCACCTGGGAGATGCGCATCGAAAGCGGCAATCCGAAATACGAAGCTTCCCAGAACCTGCCGCATTTCAATTACGCCGAATACGCTAATCAAATCGGCCTGAACGGCATCCGGGTCGAACGGGACGAAGAGATCGGGCCGGCATGGGACCGCGCCCTGGCCTCCGACCGCCCGGTGCTCTTCGATGCGGTCGTCGATCCGAACATCACGCAGTTACCGCCGCATATCACTCTTGAGCAGGCGCACAACCTGTTCTCGGCGCTTTCGAAAGGCGACCCTGACGCGGGCGGCGTGATCAGAGAATCAATCAAAGAAGTGCTCGCGGGATTATTGCCGCACCACTCGGCAAAGTAACCGGTGTCCTCGACGACTGCCGTAAGAGCTGATGCGCGCATCGACGCGCTTGAGGTACGTGCCTACAAGATTCCAACCGAAACGCCGGAATCCGACGGCACCTTGCAGTGGGATTCTACGACGCTCGTCTATGTCGAGGTGCGCGCCGCCGGTGAAACGGGAATGGGTTTCACTTACGCGGACGCCGCCACTGCGAAGCTCATCGAGACGATCTTGCGCGAGACGATCGTCGGAACCGATGCTTTTCAAATCGGCGCGCGCTGGGACGACATGTACGCAAAGACGCGCAATCTCGGGCGCGGGGGAATCACCTCGATGGCGGTCTCCGCGGTGGACGTGGCGCTGTGGGATCTGAAGGGCAAGCTGCTTGGCGTTCCAGCATACGTATTGCTCGGTAGCTTGCGCGCCAGCGTCCCGGTCTACGGTAGCGGCGGGTTTACGGCGTACCCCGAGCAACAGCTCTGCGCGCAACTCGCCGGCTGGGTGAACGACGGCATACCGCGCGTCAAGATGAAGGTCGGACGCGATCCGCGGGCCGATCCGAAGCGCGTTGCGGCGGCACGCGCTGCGATCGGCGAGCGTGCCGAACTGTTCATCGATGCCAACGGCGCATATTCGGCGCAGCAGGCGATCGGGCTCGCACGGCAATTCGCAGAGCAGCGAGTAACGTGGTTCGAAGAACCGGTCTATCGCGAGGATTACGCGGGGACGCGTTTCGTACGCGAACACGCCCCGCCTGGGATGGATATCTCCTCCGGTGAATATGGATACGGCATCTACACTTTCTCTCGGATGATCGAAGCTCGGGCCGTCGATGTCTTGCAAGCCGATGCTACGCGCTGCGGCGGGTTCTCGGGCCTGCTTGCCGTCGACGGTTTATGCCAGAGCACCATGACGCCGCTCTCGACGCATTGCGCGCCGCATCTGCACCTGCACGCTGCAATGGCGTGCAAGCAGCTGCGTCACATCGAGTACTTTTTCGACCACGTTCGTATCGAGCGGATACTTTTCGATGGGAGCGGCGATCCGGAGAACGGCGAACTCGCTCCCGACTCGACACGCCCGGGTATCGGCCTGGAGCTGCGTCGCAGCGATGCGGAACGCTATGCCATTTGACGCTTTCAAAATGAGGCGTCTTTAAATGATACGCATCCTTGGCGCCGTTGAAGCGCAGCACGTTAGCCGCAATGGTACGCATCCGCAGTCCACGGCGAGACCAGGCTCGGTCAATCAGACGGACGTCGATGCCGAAGGGCTTGAAGCGGAGCTTCGTCGCACCGTGCGCGGCGAGGTTCGGTTCGACGCCGGAACGCGGGCTATGTATGCGACGGATGCATCGAACTACCGGCAAGTTCCGATCGGCCTCATACTTCCTAAGGATGCGCAGGATGTAGAGCGAACGCTCGCCGCCTGCCGCAAGTTCAACGCGCCGGTACTCTCGCGGGGCGGCGGCACCAGTCTCGCCGGCGAGGCGTGCAATGCAGCGGTAGTCATGGATTTCAGCAAGTACATGAACCGGATCGTCGCGATCGATTGGGAAGGGAAGAAGGCGCGCGTGCAACCCGGCTGCGTCAACGACGATTTGCGCAATACGGCCGAAGAACGCCATCTCACGTTCGGTCCCGATCCGGCGACCCACGATCGCAACACGTTCGGCGGAATGATCGGCAATAATTCGTGCGGGATGCACGCGCAGATGGCCGGCAAGACGGAAGAAAACGTCGAGGAACTCGATATTGTCACCTACGACGGCCTGCGCATGCGCGTTGGCCGGACTTCCGAAGAAGAGCTCGAGCGGATCATCGCCGCCGGTGGCCGGAAGGGCGAGATCTACCGCGATCTCAAGTCGCTGCGCGATAAGTACGCCGATCAGATCCGCGCACGTTTTCCCAAGATTCCGCGGCGCGTCTCAGGTTTTCCGCTGAACGAACTCTTGCCGGAAAATGGATTTAATGTCGCCCGCGCGCTTGTCGGTACCGAAAGCACGTGCGTGACCGTCGTTGAAGCTACGGTGCGGTTGGTGCACAGCCCGCCGCATCGCGTGCTACTGATGTTGGGGTTCTCCGATTTGGCGGCCGCAGGCGATCACGTGCCCTTTTGCGACGAGCACAAACCGATTGCACTCGAAGGCATGGCGGAGTCTATGTTTCATTACATGGAACTCAAGGGCAAATCCGCGAGCGGCCGCTCGATGTTCCCCAATGGCAAGGGCTGGCTGGTCTGCGAGTTCGGCGGCGACACCGAGGACGAGGCGAGTGCAAAGGCACGCGGCTTGATGGAAGCATTCAAGCGGCGAGCCGATCCGCCCACGATGAAGCTCATCGAAGACCACGAGGAGCAAGCGAACCTGTGGGCGTTTCGCGACTCCGCGCTTGGCGCAACCTCAAAGATCCCGAATCAAGCGGATTACTATCCCGGCTGGGAGGACTCCGCTGTCGATCCCGAGTGCTTGGGCGACTATCTGCGCAAATTCCAAGCGATGCTCGACGAGTACGGGTACGAGGGCGCGATCTACGGACACTTCGGCCAAGCGTGCGTGCACGTGAGCATCAATTTTGATCTGTTCACAGCTGATGGTATCGCCAAGTACCGTGAGTTCGTCACCAAGATGGCGCACATTTGCGTCGAGCACGGTGGTTCGCTTTCGGGTGAGCACGGCGACGGACAAGCGCGTGGCGAGCTGTTGCCGATCATGTATGGCGACGAGCTCGTGCAAGCGTTCTGGGAATTTAAGACGATCTGGGATCCGCAGCATAAGATGAACCCCGGCAAGGTCGTGCATCCCTACAAGCTCGACCAAAACCTGCGGTGGGGCACCACGTACCAGCCCTGGGAGCCGAAGACGCATTTCAAGTTCGAGGAAGATCACGGTAGCTTTGCCTTTGCCGCGAACCGCTGCGTCGGTACGGGCAAGTGTCGCAAGCACGATGGCGGGACGATGTGCCCGAGCTACATGGCGACGAAGGAAGAGGCGTACTCGACGCGCGGCCGGGCTCGATTGCTTTTCGAGATGCTCGAAGGCAATCCGATGCAGAATGGCTGGCAGAACGAGACGGTCAAAGACGCACTCGATCTCTGCTTGTCGTGCAAGGGTTGCAAGGGCGAATGTCCGGTCAACGTCGACATGGCGACGTATAAAGCGGAGTTTCTCTCGCATTATTACGAGCATAAACGGCGCCCGATTGCCGCCTACGCCTTTGGCTTGATGTACTGGTGGTCGCGCTTGGCCTCGCTCGCACCTGGCCTCGTTAATGCGCTCACCCAGACGCCGGGCTTGCGCGACATCGCCAAGGCAGTCGTCTCGATCGCGCCGCAACGCCGCATCCCGCTCTTCGCGCCGCAGACGTTCCGCGCATGGTTCGCGGCGAGGAGACCACGTTCGCGGCCGGCGCCGAACGGCGAGGTGATTCTGTGGCCCGACACCTGGAACAACCACTTCCACCCCACGACCGCTCAGGCGGCAGTCGAAGTGCTCGAAGATGCGGGTTTCCGCGTCACGATTCCCACGGTGCAGCTGTGCTGTGGCCGGCCGCTCTACGATTTCGGCATGCTCGATCTGGCCGAAACGATGCTACGCGAAGTGCTCGATGCGTTGCGCCCGCAGATTCGTGCGGGCGTGTGTGTCGTCGGACTCGAGCCCAGTTGCGTCTCGGTCTTCCGAGACGAAATGGTCAATCTGCTCGGCCCAGATGAGGACGCCAAGCGCCTAAAAGACCAGACCTACCTGCTCACGGAGTTTCTCGCGAAGAAGGCGCCGGAGTACGCGCCGCCGCGACTCCACCGCAAAGCGCTGGTGCAGCAACATTGCCATCAAAAAGCCATTCTCGACGTCTCCGGCGAGAAAAAACTGTTCGAGGCGCTCGGGCTCGATTGTGAAACGCCGGACAGCGGTTGTTGCGGGATGGCCGGTCCGTTCGGTTTCGACGCGCAGCATTACGATGTATCGATCGCCGTCGGCGAGCGCGTTCTCCTACCGAAAGTGCGTGCGGCGGACAAGGACACGATCATCATCGCGAACGGCTTTAGCTGCCGCGAGCAGATTGCCCAGACGACGGAGCGCCAGGCCTTGCATCCCGCCCAAGTGATTAAGATGGCGATCGACGATCGCGGCACGGCGAGCGCCGGCGCGTTTCCGGAGCTGCGTTACATGGCGGACCTCCGCGCCGAATCACGCAAAGCGGCACTACGCGGGGCGATCGGTCTGGCCATCCTGGCGGCTCTAGCCGGGGGCGCACTCGTACTGTGGAGACGGAAGTAGACGTGCCGCGCATCGTCATCGTCGGTGGTGGATTTGCGGGCGTCGCCACCGCGCAGGCGCTGGAACGAGCGGGGAGGCGAGAGCCAATCGCGATCACCCTCGTCAATCGGCAAAACTTTATGCTCTTTACTCCAATGCTGCCCGAGGCGGCGACGGGCTCGATCGAGGCGCGTCATATCTTGCAGCCATTACGCGCAGCCCTAAGCGGTGACACCGGTCTATCTGGAGCGTCGAGCTTCGAGCTTGGCGAGGCGGTGGGCGTCGACCTCGAGCGCCGTACCGTTAGCACGCGTCATCCCTTGACGCATGAGTTGAAGTTAATCGAATACGACGAACTCGTGCTGGCGCTTGGGGCGACCGATTCAGCGATGGGGATACCGGGCGTCGAGAAGTTTACCGTTCCTCTCAAAACCATCGCCGACGCCGAGACCCTGCGCGATCGCGTCATCGGCGCGTTAGAGGTTGCCGCAAGAACCAAAGACGTGCTCGAGCGGGACCGGCTTCTGCGCTTTGTCATCGTCGGGGGCAACTTCACGGGCGTCGAGCTCGCGGGCGAACTCCAAGCGTTCCTGCGCTCGACCATGCGCTATTACCCAAGCATCGACCGCACGAAGGTCGAGCTCGTCCTCTTAGAATCGAGTGACAAGCTACTCGGTCATTTGCCGGCTAAGTTTGGGAAATATGCCGCCTCGGCCCTCGTCAAGCGCGGGGCGCGACTGCTCTTGGGTCGAGCGGTCAGCGCGGTCGATCCGTGCGGTGTGGAACTCAAGGACGGCGCGCGCATCGAGAGCGCCACCGTGATGTGGGCCGCAGGCGAGGAGCCGTCGTCGCTGGCCAAGCAGCTTGGCATCAAGACCAACGAGCACGGCGCAATTGAAACCGCCGGCGATTTTGCCGTCGTCGGCATGCCGCACGTGTGGGCACTGGGTGATTGTGCAGCGGTGCCGCGACCCGGCGGCGGAACATATGCGCCTCTCGCGCAGAACGCCATCCGCGAGGGCAAACTGCTGGCATCGAATATTCGCGCACGCTTACGCGGCAAACCGACAAAGAATTTCCGCTACCAAGAGCTAGGGCAGATGGCATCGCTCGGCGACCGACGGGCCGTGGTGGAGCTCCCTGGGGGAGGCATGCTCACCGGAACTCTTGCCTGGATGGTTTGGCGCACGTACTATCTGGCACAAGTGCCCGGCTGGAATCAAAAGACGCGCGTCGCGCTCGACTGGACCCTGGCAATGGCATTTCCGGCTGACATGGCGCGCATGCCGTTGCTCGACCGAAACGCCACGTCATTCGAGAACATGCATGCGTCTCGCCGATAAGGTCGCAATCGTTACCGGCGGCGATAGCGGAATCGGCCAGGCGATCACGCTCGAAATGGCGCGCGCGGGCGCGCGCCTCATGATCGATTATTTCGGCGACGAGGCGCCCGCTAACGCGCTGGTCGAACAAATCGAGAATTTTGGTGGTAAAGCGGCCGCGTTCTCCGCCGACGTCTCAAAGCCGGATGAAGTGGACTCCTTGGTCGCGCAAACCGTCAAGCACTTCGGTGGCCTCGATATCTTGGTCAACAATGCCGGCATCGAACAGAAACACCCATTCTTAGAGATGCCGTTCGAGATTTACACGAAGATCATCGATATCAATTTGACCGGCGTCTGGCTGTGTTCGCAGCGCGCCGCCCAACAAATGGTCAAGCAAAAACGGGGCGGGCGGATCATCAATATCTCCTCGGTCCACGAAGACTTGACGATGCCGACCAACGCACCGTACTGTGCTTCGAAAGGTGGCGTTCGGATGTTGATGCGGACGATCGCCGTGGAACTCGCGCCACACGGCATCACGGTGAATGACGTGTGTCCTGGGGCGGTGGATACGCCCATGGATGCCGCTCTCAAACAGGACGAAACAAAGTATGAAGCGCTCCTTTCCGAGATTCCGCTGCATCGCATGGCGAAGCCGCAGGAGATCGCCGAACTATGTGTTTTCCTCGCTTCGGAAGCCGCTGCGTACATCACGGCTTCATCCTACGTTATCGACGGCGGCATGATGCAGAAGTCAGGGAGCCTGTGAGAACGGCACCGCGTGCGTTGAGGTGATTGCGAAGGCTTCGGGGTCGAGCGAGCGTACGTCGACGTACGAAATCTCAGACGGGCAGATGGCCGCCGGGAGTACGCTCGGATCTCCCAAGGCGGTACTGGTCATCAAGGCGACGGGTGCGATCGAGAAATTCTACTCGATCGATGCCGGCAAAGTGTTGATCGGCACCGTGGTGCTGCACCACTTCGATGACCAAAACGGCATACCGTTGGCGGCGCTTCCGGGCGATTTCATCATCCACCCGGAGCATCAGGAGCACGTTTTCCAACTGGCCAACGGCATAGCGGTTCGGGAAGACATCTTCCTTCTGAGCGGCAAGCCGCACGGCCGGCGAGTCGATCCGCCGGCGGCGTACTATACGGTGACGCTCACCAACGATACCAACGAGGACGAGGTCGTCAGCACGTACGCGGCAGCGGAGTTGCGTGGCGAAACTTCGCATGACGTCGCTACCGCGTATAGCAAAGCGCATCGCGCTCTCCTCGCATGGAACGTCTCGAACCCCGGCGTGGTACGGGCTTTCGGATGCTCGGTCGCACCGAACAGCTACGAGTCAACCAACGACAACGGAAAACCGAGCCGTGCCATCTTTGCAGGCAAACTCGGCAACACGACGCTGGCGCAGGGCCGCGATCCGCTCGGCATGCTGCACCTGCGCCATCATTTGAGGCCGGGCCAAAGCACCTCGTTTTACTTCACGCTCTCATTCTCGGTGAAGGGCCGCAGCGCCGCGATACGTACCTACGCGCATTGCCCGCCGGCAAAGCGGGCCCTGCAAGCGACGCACGACCACTACGCCGAGTTGCTGAACCGCTCCGTTTTTGTCTCGCCGGATCAGGACGTCAACCGAGGCGTACTGTGGGCCAAGGCCAACATGCTGCGCACGCAGGCACTCGCGAAGACCGGTTGGTGCTTCGTCAACGATCCGACGCGATCAAACAACAGCGTCGGACGCGACACGGCTTGGTTCGCTTTCGGTTCGGATTTCCTCACGCCCGAGTTTTCCCGCGAGTCGTTGCTCTGGTATGCGACGCACCTCGAGAAGAGCGGCATGGTCGTAGAGTACTACGACATTCGCAACGGCAAGACTGAGGACTACGGCCTCAACATCAACGACAACACGCCGCTCCTTATTCTCGCGCTTTGGCACCATTATACGGCTACCGGCGAATTGGCGTTCCTCAAGAAAGTCTATCCCTATGCACTTAGGGCGGCGAACTGCATCCTCTCGCAGCGGGACAAGCGTGGCCTCGTATGGTGCACAGCGACCGGGACCTCGGACTGGGGCATCATCGGCTGGCGCAACGTCATCAAAGATTACCGCCTTTCGGGAGCGACGACCGAAGTAAACTCGGAGTGCTACGCCGCGCTCAGCGCGATTGGACACATGGCGCGCGTTCTGCGAAAGCAAGAGGAGAGTGCGCGGTTTCACACGCACGCGGAGAACCTGCGCAAGGCAATCAACACGCACTTGCTCGACAAGAAAACAGGCCTCTACTATCTCAACATCGACGTCGGCGGCGAGCCGCGCACCGACATCACTGCCGACCTGCTTTTTCCGGTAATGTTTGGCGTCGCGGACGACCAAACGGCGGCGCGCATCATCAGCCGTCTGTCCGCGCCGGAATTCTGGAGCGACGCTGGCATCCACACCGTTCCGCGCAACGCCGTCAACTACGGACCGACGCGCGGCTATGGGCTGCTCGGCGGCGTTTGGGTCGGCGTGACGTTTTGGTATGCGTTCGCAGCCGCCCGCTTCAATACCGAATTCATGGCTTACGCCCTTGCCGCGGGCTTTCGCCATTATTCGACCGATCCACTACACAATAACACGGTGCCGGGCCAATTCTCCGAGTGGCTGCACGGCGAGACACTCGCTAACCAGGGGATGATGCTTTCACCGTGGTTCCCGCCGCGCTACCTGTGGGCGGCGATCGAGGGCGCCGCCGGCTTGAACCTTTCGAGTGGTAAGCCTAGCGTCAATCCGCGGCTTCCGCCGGACTGGAAGTGGATGGGCGTGCGGAATTTGCCGCTGGGCGGCGAGAACGTGACGTGGTTCGTCGTGCGTGCACCCGATCTCAAGCTCTATGCGAACTTTCGGTTCGATCAGGCGACGCCGTACGAGAAGTACGATGAGGACGTGTCGGATAAGGTACAGTCGAGTGACGACGCGACGGTCACGCTCGCGCTGCGCCGCGGCCGGGAGGTCACGATCTTCGTGGGGAACACCATGATCCGGACGATCACGACAGCGGTGTATTTGGACTTGAAGTTGGACGCTCCGTACACGGTAAGATCGTACAGCAGTTTGAGCCAGGGATGGGTCGAGAGTCGGATGCGCGACTCGCGCGATCTGCAAAACGGACTCGCGGTGGAACTGGACCGCAAAGGTTTCTGCGTCATCGAGTTGCGGCCGGAGGCGTGATGGGATCGCCGCTTCCGTTCGGGGTGAGCGAGTTCACGACGTGGCCCTGGTCGTTCGAGCGCGACCTGGAGCGCTACGCCGCGCACGACGTGGCCGCGATCGAAGTCTGCGCGTTCAAACTCGACAAGAACGATTACGCGCCACAACTCCAAGCAATCGGAGCCGCGGGCCTGACGGTCAGCTCCGTGCAGTCGGAGGTTCACTCGCTCTTCCCGGATAGTTTGGCGGGTCAGCCGACCGCGCCTGATGATCGCGTGCGTCACATCAAGACGGCTATCGAGCGCATCGCTCCCCATGTCCCCGAGCAGACACCCTTCGTCATAATCACCGGCGCCGCGCCGGGAGGCAACACAGCCAGAGTCTACGAGAAGGCGCTCGAAGCGTTCGCCGATCTCGCGGGCTTCGCAGCAAAGCGGAAGATGCGGCTGGCCTACGAGCCGCTCAATCCGATACTGTTCAATACAGACACCGCGCTTTGGGGGCTCGATCAGGCGCTCGAACTGGTTCGACGCGTCGGCCATGAAGCGCTCGGCGTGTGCGTCGACACCTGGAACGTCTTTCAAACGCCCGACTTGCACGAAGTGATCCGCGCGTGCGGCGACCGCATCTTCGTCGTGCAGGTCAGCGATTGGCACCGGCCGCGTTCGGGCGCGGATCGGGTGAGCTTGGATGACGGGGAAATCGACAACGCTGCGATCGTGCGTACGATTCGCGAAACCGGCTATACTGGACCGTACGTTCTGGAGATTTTTTCAGGCGAGTCGCTACCCGACTCCATTTGGCGCTCCGATCTCGACGCGGTACTCGCGAAGAACCTCCGCGCCTTTGAGCACATATGGCAGACAAGCGCGACATGAATCTGCCCAAGCGGATTTTCGATCTCAGCCAGCCGGTCTTTACGAACTGTCCGCAGTATCCCGATGCGAATCCGCGCCCCGTCGAGATCCGCCTCCTTTATATGCTTGCTGTGCAGGGCGTAAACAAAGAGGTCGTCGAGATGAGCACGCACTCCGGCACGCATTGCGACGCGCCGTATCATTTCTTTGAAGACGGCGAGACGATCGATCGCATACCGCTCGAAAGCTATATCGGACCGGCGACCATCCTCGATCTGCGCGGCAAGGAACCCGGCTCCGCGATCGAGCGCGCCGATGTCGAACGCTTTGCCGAGCGCATCGCGGAGGGAGACATCGTGCTGCTCAATACGGGTTGGGGACACAAGCGCGCGAACACCAAAGAGTTCCTCACGGGGTACGTGTATTTGGGCGGTGAGGCGGCGCAGTACTTGGTCGACGGCGGCGTTAAAGGTGTGGGTATCGACGCCGTGAGCCTGGGCGGCTACAACGATCCGGGCAAAGCGGGGCCGCCGCACCGGACGATACTCGGCAACGGCAAGTTCATCGTGGAAGAGTTGTATTTCCCCGACGAAGTCATGGACGGGAAGAAGCGGCTGTTTGTGGCCGCGCCGGTAAAATTGCAAGGTACCGGCGGCGCGTGGACGCGCGCCATGCTTTGGGAGTTCTAATGCCGGAACTCTTCGAGGGGCGTTACGACCGCCGCGCGCTGGAAGCGCGCGTGGGCGATCTGCGCCAACTGGGCGGCATCACACCCATCGTCTACGACGACGGCCGCGCCCGGGGAACGCGGGGGTTTCTGTTACGCACCGGAGGCGGTTTAGAAGTCGAGATCGTGGCGGATCGCGCCCTGGACGTGCTGAGCGCGGCATATCGAGGGATCCCCCTCACCTGGTGCGGCCCCGGAGGCCTGGCACATCCGGCGTTTTCGGAGCTCGGCGTCAATGCTTTCGAGCGCAACTTTTTTGGGGGCTTGATGACGACTTGTGGTTTGCAGGCATTCGGTCCGGCCGGCAGCGACGTCGATGGAGCTTGGCAGCAACACGGATACATCAATCACGCGCCCGCTCGGGCGGTCGCCCACCGGGCCCTGTGGGAAGGCGAGCGCTGCACGTTCGAGATTACGGGGACGGTGCTCGAAGCGCGCATGTTCGGTTCATCGCTGCGTTTGGAACGGACGTGGCGCGCAGCGCTGGGCAGCAACACGCTGCGGCTGGACGATCGCGTGACGAATGTAGGTGGCAAGCGTGCTCCGCACATGATCCTCTACCATTGCAATGCGGGCTTCCCGCTGCTCGACGATGAGATGGAACTTTCGGTGACCCATCGCGCGATACGTCCGCGTGATGACGCAGCGCGTGCCGGTCTGGCCGTGTGGAATCGCGGCGGTCCGCCACAGAGCGATTTCAAGGAGCAAGTGTTCATTCACGAAACGTGCGCCGGCGATGATGGATGGGCGCGCGCGAGCGCCTCTAACGCGCGGCTCGACGGCGGCCGTGGCGTGAGTTTGACCGTGCGCTACCGACCCGATCAATTACCGGCACTCATGACCTGGCGCATGCTGGGCACGCAAACCTACGTGATGGCAATGGAACCGGCAAATTGCCCCACCATCGAAGGGCGGACTGCCGCGCGCGAACGCGGGACGTTGCCGTTTCTGGAACCAGGCGAGACGCTCCAATACGAGCTGGAGTTCGACGTACGAACCCTCTAGGCCGCGGGCCGGCCTAAATCCGCTTTTCAAACGAGCCGGTAGAAAGCACCCGGACCCTGCAAATACGTGCCTGAACTCGTCATGGACTATGACGTAGCTGGAGCAGTTGTGGGCATCGAGGTCGCTCGCCTTAACGATTTGGACTCGAGCGCGCTCGTCGCGCACTCATTCGACGTATCGCCTACAGCTTGACAGTGTTTTGGGCTGAGCGAAGCGACCCCGCACCCGCCGGATTGGGCGGCAACGCCAGAGGCGTTGTACGCACAACCACCGGCTTGCGTAAAGAACGACTTTACTTCGGCGCTATCAAGCGTGACTCGCAGACGTCCCAGGCGACGTTCTCAAAGAAGGCTTCGACGTATTTGCCGCGATCTGCGGGCTTGTAGTCGAGCATATACGCGTGCTCCCACACGTCCACGACTACGAGCGGTTCGAAGCCGGCGAGGTTCCCGTCTTGACGCAACGTGATCCATTGGTTCGAGATTCGCCCGCTCATCGAATCTTGGTACGCTATGGCCCAGCCGACGCCTCGCATCGTCCCGACGGCGAAGAAATCGCGCTTCCACTCATCGTATCCGCCGTAATTCGCGGCGAGAAGGTCGCGCAAACGGCCCGCGGGCGCGTCACCTTTCCCAAGCGAGCTCAGATTATCGAAGTAGAACTCATGCAACCTCATTCCGTTGTTTTCAAATGGAAGCCGCCGCTTTGGGCGCTCGCGCCAGCTCGGCGAGCTCCCCGTTGAGGAGGTTGACGTGCTTCACATAGCCTTTATAAAGTTCGAAATGAACGTCGAGTGTGTGGTCAGATATGCCATGCAGGCCGGATAGCTTCGGCCACTCGTGCGCTTGGTAGCTTGCCGGCGCAATAGTTGAGGAAGAGCCGTTAGAGACCGTGAGGGTTGCCATGTCCGCTTTCTACCCATCCGGCCATGCGTCAAACGCGTCGCTACCTATTGCTGCTGTCTTGATCGGTCAGACGCGATGTCCCGATACAACGTGCGGGTCGCTTGGGCCAATATTTCGAGCACGCAGAAAAGCCGTCGTCTTTTAGAGATAGTAATCGCTTGCTATTCGACAAGTCGCATGGCGATGTACGAGGACGTAGGTATGAATGTTTGCGTGCTGTCCGTTGCGGGCAAGGACACACCATGAGCCAGCAGCAGCATACCAAAACTACCACATTCGAAAAGCTGAACGATACGGGCCTAACTCTTTCAGATCCGAGCCGGGATATTCGAGGCCGAAGGGTGGTCGATCTGCACGGCGCGGAAATCGGCCACATAAGCGACCTTTTCATCGACGAAGGCGAACGTAAGGTGCGGATGCTGGAAATTCGTGCGGGTGGCTTCCTCGGTATTGGAGATCGGCACTTTCTGGTTCCCGTAGACGCAATCGCAAGCGTCGCCAAGGATGAAGTACGCATCAGCGAGACGCGAGAGCGCGTCGTAGGATCGCCGGTCTACGACCCCGCGCTCATCATAGCCCCAACTCAAGAGTCTTGGGAGCCGTTTTACGGTTACTACGGGCTCTCTCCGTACTGGGGCACCGGGTACATGTATCCAAACTTTCCGATGTCGCGAGAGGAAACGGTTCTGCACGACCATTCGGCGAGAGAGAGCGCTAGCTGATTTATGACTCTCATGGCTCGTAGCTCAGCGTGCGAGCCCGCGCGAAAGATATGAAGGCCTGGCATAAAGTCGCCGTAGCCCTGGCGGCTCTCATGATCGTCGCGCTTTTCGGCATGGCGGTTGGATCGCACGCCCTTTTCGGTCACGGCGTCCGGTGAGCGGCATGAGGAGAAACGCGTTGAGTGGTCCGCGTCGCAAGTACGCTACGACGGAGGCTGCGACAAGATCGTCTTGGAACAAGCGGCGCTCGCATCAACCCCTCGAAAGCGTTCATTGTAGTCACCGGAAGGTAGAGAGGGCCGCCGGACCACGATCAGGATATTGAGCGGATTCCCCGATAATGTCGTTGCAGTCGCATGCGAGGGCCGCGTGACCCGCAAGGATTACGACGATATCCTGGTGCCCGCAGTGACCGCCGCGTTGCGCGGGCACGAGAAGGTACGGCTTTACTACGAGGTCACGCCGAAATTCTCCGGCATGGAAGCCGGCGCCATGTGGGAAGATTTCCAAGTCGGGATGGGGCATCTGACGCGCTGGGAACGCGTGGCGGTTGTCACGGACGTCGAATGGATCCGACACACAATAAACGCGTTCGGTTTCTTGTTGCCCGGAAAACTTCGCATCTTTGCGTGCAGTGAGACTGGCGCCGCACGGGAATGGGTTATCGCCTCAAAGACCTAGCCCGTTGTCATCTGCATGCAAGACAATATGCAACTTCCTACGTCTTGCGCGAAGCGAGTGTCACACAATAACCGATAATTGGTTGGAACTGGCGTTGCGTTTCTTGGCGCGGGATCGAGAAATCCGTAGCCTTAAAGATTCGATAGCCCGCGATATCCTCACCGGATTCGATAAAGCGAATATACAAGTCGCCTCTTCGACGTACGGCGCCGAGTCGCAGAATCATAACGGAGAGATGGCGGAGCCCTTGAATGCGGCGGTCTTGAAAGGCATAAGGAGCCGTACCGACAAGCCCCGATCTATCACTGAAGAAGCCCGATCTGTAAGGGTTTCTCGTTTCAGGCGTGTTGGAACCCCATTTCGGGCTGCTTCCTGCCTTGTAACGTGGTTGTGCCGCGGGGCGGCAATATCACGAAAGTCGCAGTCATCGATGCCAAAGCTATGATGAACATGGTTGGCAACGCGGAACTCGACGCGATCGCGCAGGAAGTGAACGCTTCGCCTTTCGCACGTTTTAGAAAGAGTCAGAGTGCCGCCCAACTGGGAACCATGCTGGAGGGTGATCGTGCATCTGGAGAGCTGACTCGACTACGTCTTCATGGATCTTTTTTCAGAAGACGCATTGTCCCGCATCGCTTGCAAGAGTAGACCGGGGCTCTCGTCGTATTAATGGAGATGAGCCCGGTCACCGCTCCGCGCGCGTGCGCATTCTAAAGTCAGGAGAGGAGATTGTGGAAGGTTGGCTACTGCGTCGCGCTCATGACTGAAGGGATCATCCTGCTGTGGTTCGTCCTGACGGTATTGGCGTTGCTGTTCGTGACGATCGACATCCGTTCCACCCCTGAGTCTCCTGCGTTGAAATGGGGCTTTGTTCTGCTGACGGCCTACACGGGCGTATTCGGGGCGTTTCTCTATATCTTAGGCTGTCGCGAGCCGCTCTCCGGGACGCATGAAAGATACGTCCACGCGCGCTGGCGCCAAGTGCTCGGTCGGCGATGGCCCGCTTAAGTTTCGGCAGCGAACCTTGATGTTGCGTGGAGGCGACCGAAAGACGGCAAGTCCAAAACCGGGAGCGACGAAAAACCTCAAACAGATGCAGTCGGCCATCGCTTGCCGTTGCTTTGGCGCTGACTTCATCCTCTAGACCAATGGCTTCGGCCAGATAGGGAACGTTGTCAATTCTATATCGCCCGGGTTCAAGCACATCGGCCCAGACCGTTTCGCTCCCGAAATCCTCAACCGGTATTACGATCTTTACCTGACTAGAAGCTGCTTCGACGGACGCTTGCCGCCGCGCGCGGCCCGCTTCAATGGCTGTCAGGATCTCGTGATAGCGGCCTTCGTCAAGCCCGTTGCGCTGGTCCAGCGCGAGCGAAGTCGTCGACCCGGCGGTCATCAGGAGCTGCGGTCGGTCGGTGCTCGATCCGAACTGGATCGAAACGGGCTCCTCGTTTGCGTCTTCATAACCGGGGATACGATTTGCCAGCCGGCCGGTCATAGGTGGTTCGTTCGCGCCATCCCGATTGGAGAGCGCGAGATATGCCTGGAACGTGTCCTCGTCGACCTCGACCCACACGCCCCAGGTAAAGTCGTCGTCCCTTGCGGTAAACGGAAGGTGCAAGACGCAACGAAAGAACTGGCGCCCGGCCATTCGGCATAAATCTAAGTTGAACTTTGCACGCGACTCGCGTTCAGCTTTCGGGATGGCCCATACGTCGTCGGGGAGTTCGAAAGCCTCGCTAATCGTAAGCGATCCGTGCCTGGCGCCGCAGGTAGCGCACTCGAACGTATATGCCGATGCTGCTTCCATGGTCGACGCCCTACTTGTAAAGCCCAGAAAACCCCTGGCCTACGCGATTGCACATTTATACTTGGATTGTGTCGCGTTTAGCCAACAGCGGGTCACTCGAGGATTCCCCCGTCATATTCTGTCCGTGTCCCCCTTGTCGCGAAGAGGCGGGTGCAGGAAATGCCTTTGCATACCGCTGCGGCGGCATGCAAAGGTCGGCGTGACGTGGAGGCTCGGCGGCCTTCGGCCTTCTCGCCCCCAAGATCACGCTCAGGGGCTGCGCCCCCGAGACCCCCTCGTCAAGTTGATCGAGGACAAGCTCTTCTCCAGCGGAACCGGGTCTAGCGTGAATGAACTTCTGGCAATGAAAAACCAAGTAGTCGAAGACTACGATTCGCTCGTCCCTACGCCAGATACGGTTGCCGATCTCGTCGACGGAACGGGCATGACACCGGCGCAATACCGGTTGATAGGAGTGAGGGTGCAATGTTCAGGCGCAGTCTGACCGCCGCGATTGTTCTACAGTTTGCTCTAGGCACCGGTTCAGTCTACGCGCAGGACGATCCGAATGTGAAGCGGCCGGATTGGACCGTAATCCAATCTCAAGTTCAGCGGGTGGAAATCATCCATGAAACAGATGTCACCCATGCCGATCCAGCATACTCGCGGGAGGTAGCCGACCACTGGGACATCTCGGTCACGTTTCGAGTTCCGTTTCTAGCGCCGACACAAAGGATCGTCGATGCCTTAGCGACGAGCCACTATCGTCGAACAGATCGTCTATTCGCGGGGAAGTGGCGCATATCGTTTTTTGGTGCGGACGGAACGGCTTTAGCGGCGGTCTACCTCGACCGCTGGGGCACGTACGGGATCCTAAACGGCACAAATGTTGAAATAACCGACTCAAGGGTCCTCGCGGTTCTCAAGCAGATATTCAGCAGCTTTTCAGACTAGTTCAGAATGGGTTGCGGTGGCCAGAAAGCCAATGAGTGCGTCCGTGAAAAAGTCGCCAATGTATATCGAAATGCAGCAGCTTCGAGGGGGGCTGTTTGCGATTCTTAAGCAGCTCACTATGGCCAAAACGGCTGCTTGTGGAACAGACCAATGAGACTCCAGAGAAAACCAGATATGAGACCAGCGGAAAGAAACCAAATCGCTCGCTTCCGACTTAGAGCGTCAATTGGTGGTAATTTCTGAAGAACGAGCGATAGCAACCACGACCCGAGCCAAAGAATTCCCATGGCCGGTAGTAAGAGAAGGTGCAGTTCGGTAAAGGCGATGTAGTCCCAGATCGAGCCCGAGAACGTCTCTTTGAGACCGGACGACATAATGGACGTCAAGACAAACGCCAGGCCGAGCCCCGGGATGACGGCGAGCCAAAAGATCAGCAACCGCAGCGCCAATCTGGCGGCTCGGGAGCTCATGGCCGCCATATCATTCACCAACGAGCATCTATGATCGCACCTCGCTCACCGTCATTCCTCGATATCCAAGCGGTTAGTATAGCGAAAGCCAAGCCGGCGTAGCCCAGAATGATCTCGGGCTTAGCGCTGGAGTCGTGGCGCCCTCCGAGACAAGTTGGCGTCGGACGCGAGGAT
>PLDY01000168.1 GCA_003136895.1 Candidatus Erabacter solicola
TTTTGAAGGGAACACCGCTTCGCGGCGGACATCCAATCGAGCGACCGAACCGCACGCCGGTCGAGATGCGGGTCGAGCAATCGGAATACGCGCGGCCAACGGGCCAGAAACACGTCGGCGGGGGCCTTGCGAGAAATCGCGGGGCCCCCGTTAGCGTTTATATCGCGTCAAGATCTCGCGCGCTAGCGCGGCCGCCTGCGCGCGCGCTTCCGGCGGCGCGAGAATCTCCGCCTCGCCGCCCCACTTCATCGCCCACCGCACGAGTTCGGCGCAGTCGGAGACGGTATAGACGATATCGACCGATCCGTCGGACCGAGTTTCGAGCGAGCGTTCGCGCACGACCCGGTCGGCGGCCGCGGCGCGCGCAACGACCGGCGTAAAACGGATCGTTACCGCGAGGGGGTCGTCGCCGTGCATGATGCCGCTGACCGACTGCGTCGCGAACGCTTCGATATCGAAATCCGCCGGCATGTTGAACCGCTGCGGCGCGGTCCGCGCCTCGGAGATGCCGTCGAGCGCGAAGACCCGTCTCGCGCCGCGACCGCGATCGAAGGCGACGGCATAGACGCGGCCGCCCGAGACGACGAACCCGTACGGGTCGACATGGCGCTTGGAGACGCTGCCGCGCTTGTCGACATATGCGAAGCGCACGCTCTGCCCGTCGCGTTGCGCGCGCTGCAGCGCGCTGAAGATACCTCCGCGTTCGGGGTCGAGGTGTGGATCGGCCAATTGGACGCGTACCGCCGGCTTGGCCGCCGCGTTCGCCGTGCTGCGATCGGAGGCACGCGCTAGCCGTTCGGTCACGTCGCCGATCGAGGCGCCGATCTCGCCGCCGAGCGAGGTCGCGATCCCCTTCAGCGTAAGCAGTCCGAAGAGTTCGTCGCCCGAAAACTCGAGTTTGCGCAACGAGTAACCGCCTTCGAAACGGTACGTCTCGGCCTCGCGATCGTAGAACCATGGGAACCCCGCCGCGGCCAGATCCGCGAGGTAGCGGCGCAGGCTGCGCGTGCTCGGCGGCTGCTCCGCATCGACACGGGCCTTCAATTCCTCGAAGCCGTAGCGGCCCTCGTCGATGGCGGCCAAGAGCCGCAAGAGCATTGACGTCTTGGCGGCTACGTCAGGCCCTCCGGCGCGCCGTGGCAAGGTTGGACATGCGCGCTTGTGCGACGGCGCGGGCCGGAACTCCCCGTCACCTCTTCCAACATCTGAAAAAGGTTACCGGCAGCCGGAGGAAGTTTCCACCCTTAGTGTTATCAAACTGTAAACCCGCATTTCTTGACGACTTCTTCGCCCAGAGGAGCTAGGTATTGTAATGAAGGACGAAATTTTCTCCGACGTTTCACGCTCGGAGTTTCTGCGACGCACCGGCGCGCTCGGCATCGCCGGCGCTACGGCCCTCGGTTTCCCACTTCTCGAAACGCGCGCGCTCGATGCGCGGCCGTTGCTGCCGCCAAAGGACATCATCGCCGCCGCCGGCCCTGCCGTCAGGGTTAAGATCGGCCACATCGACAGTTTCTCCGGCGTCTATGCCGCCGCGTCTGAGTCGCAACAGACCGGGCTCGAGGCTGCGCTCGACGCCGCCAACAGGAAGAACTCGCGCGTTCAGTTCGATATCGTCAAGGGCGACGACGCCAGCGCACCGGCGACCGGTACCGTCGAGGCAAAGCGGCTGATCTCTCAGGTCAAGGTCGACGTTCTTACCGGATGCCTGTCCTCTGCCGTCGGCCTCGCCGTCTCGGCGACATCCCAGGAGAATAACATCTTCTTCCTCGCGCAGGGGACGCACGATACGAATATTACCGGGCCTAAGGCGCACAGGGTGACATTCCGGCAGACCTGCTCGAATGCAATGCTTGCCAACGCCGTCGGACCGGCGCTGCTCAAGAAGGGGAAGCGCTGGTACTTTCTGGTAGCCGACTACGCATTCGGCACCGACGGGTTCGCGCGTCTCTCGAAGATTCTGCTAGCCAACGGCGGCACCGTCGTCGGCGCGGACAAGCACCCACTCGGACAGACCGATTACTCGGCGTATCTGACGCGAGCGCGCAACACGAACGCCGACGTACTCGTCTTCTCGAACTACGGCCCCGACACGCAGAACTCATCGAAACAAGCGGTCGGCCTCGGCCTCAACAAGAAGATGGCCTTTGGGGGAATCCTTTGCGGCAATGAAGTCGCGGTCGGCATGCCGTGCGACGACATCCCGGGAGCGCTGTTTGGTTACGTCTGGGGACCGGAAGCCGGCGGCACGCGTACTAAGGAAATATATAACATCCTCAAAGCGCGCGCCAAGGCGTTTCCGCCGAACTGGCGCCAGTACCTCGGTTTCATGGCCGGCGAGAACCTGGTCGATCGCATTCTGGCGGCCGGGACGACCGATGCCGAAACGCTCGTCAGAGCATTCGAAGGCCACCGGTACGACGCCGGTAAGTCCCAGCCGGCTTACTTCCGCAAGTGCGACCATCAAGCCGTTCAGCAGACCTACGCCGGTGAGATCGTCCCGAAAAACAAGCGCACGACACCCGACGAGTATTTCAAAATCGCGTCGACCGTCGGAGGCGAATTCGCCGCCGAGACGTGCGCGAACCCGGACAGCGCCGCGGCCGAGAAAATCATCACCAGCGAGAAGATCGCGGCGCGCGCCGACTACACCGCCGTTAAAACCAAGTAATCGTGAGAGCGAACCGTATCGCCGCCGCGCTGGGCGCGGCGGCGTTCGCCTTCACCGGACTCTCGGCGCCGCTCGCGGCCGCCGACGCTGTCGTTCCCAGCCAAGTCGTCGTCGGCGCGGTTCTGCCGCTCACCGGCGAAGAAGCCCGCATCGGCGGGTACTTCAAGCTTGCCTACGAGCTGGTGGTCAAGGAACTCAACGATCAGGGCGGCGTCGAGTTACGCGCTTATCACCGCAAGATTCCGATCAAACTGATTATTTACGATGATAAGACCGACCCGGCGACCTCGCGCAACCTGTACGAGCGGCTCGCCGTTCAAGACAACGTCGACGCGATGCTCGGCGGCTACTCGACCGACTTGGTGCAGGCGCAGACGGTCGTTCCAAACCAACACGGCATTCCATACGTCAACGGCGGCGGCGCCGCGACCGCGATCTACCAGCGCGGTTACAAAACAGTATTCGGGCTGCTGAGCTCGATTCAGAACCTCGCGTTCTCGGAGTGCGACTTCATCGAAGCGATGCAGGCTCAAGGCAAGTTGCCGATGCCGCTCAAGATGGCAATCGTCTACGAAAACACGTCGCACGGCAAAGACTTCGTCGACGGCCTGACGCAGCGCGCCAAGGCCAAGCCGAAGAACTTCCAGATCGTTCTCAATGAAGCGTTCGATCTACACGGTAAAGATTTTGGCCCGTTACTGCAAAAGGTCAAAGCCACGAACGCCAACGCCTTCATGTCCGACGCACATCTCGACGACTACATCACGATGCAACGCCAGTATCGTCAACTCGGCCTGCACCACGCCTACGTCACGTATGGCGCGCGCGGTCCCGAGAAGGCGGCCCACGATGCGCTCGGCGACGGCGTCGACTACATCGTGGCGGCCGCGTGGTGGAATAAAGCGATTCCCAACGCCGCGGTCACGGCCTTCGACGATAAGTGGGCCAAGGCGTATCCCAAATCGCCGGCCGAGTGGTTTGCGGCGCTTCCCTATGAAACCGCCCGCACGCTATTCATCGCAATGACCGAAGCGGGCAGCATCGATAAGGCCAAGGTCGTCGACGCGCTGCGTCATATCGATATTCGGGACACGATCATTCCCGGCGGCCACATTCGATTCGAGAAAGACGGTCAGATGGTCGCGCCCTTCGTCGTGACGGAGAATCTGCCCGGCGGTAAGGTTGTCATCGTCTGGCCGAAGAGCGAATCGACGGGAAGCGCCGTCCTACCCTTCCCCGGTCCGTAAGCGCTCTTCCAACCGCTCGGCGAGATCGATCACATCCTGCGCGGTGAGATCGATCCCGCCCTCGGCACGAAGATCGGAGTGTTGGTTCGGCCCCCATTCGGGCCGCGCTATAAAGGCAGTACGGAGGCCACAATTCGCGGCAGCGCGGAGGTCACCATTGTGCGCCGCCGCGAGCATCACCTCGCCCGGCGCAAGTTGGAGCAACTCGGCAGCACCCAGGTACGTTTGCGAATCCGGCTTGTAGTGTCGGAAGATCTCGGCCGAAAGGATTACGTCGAAACGGAGATCGCCGTAGTGCGCAAGATCGGCCAGCAGCCGTATGTTGCCGTTCGAGAGCGTTCCAGTCAAGACGTGGCTGCGCAAAGACAGCAGTCCGTCGCGCACGTCGGGCCACGGATCGAGCCTGTGCCAAGCCAGAGTGCAATGCTCGCGCTCTTCCTCGGAAAGGTCGGGCAAGCCGAATTGCTGGACCAAGGCGTCGAACGCGTATCGGTGCAATCCGTCAAGGTTGATCCAAGGCAGATCGCCGCGACGCACCAGGTCCATTGTAGGTGCGTACGATTCGCGCCACTCGTCGACAAACTGCGGCCAGTCGGCAGCGATTCCGCGCTCGCGACCGAATGTCTCGAAGAATCGTATCAGGCTCGTGCGCCAATCGACCAGCGTCCCGAAGACATCGAAGAGTACCGCTTTGACCACGCTCTCAGAATGACGGCCTCGCTCCGCCGTTTTCCTCCGCGAAGGGAACCGACTCTCTGGACACGCTGAGCACGCTGATCTCCGCCCTGCTGGTCGCCGGACTGTACGCCACGATGTCGTATGGCTTAGCGCTGATCTACGGCGTGCTCAAAATCATCAATCTGGCCAACGCCGGGATCCTGATGCTCGGCGCCTATGTGACGTGGTGGATGTGGGATGCGTTTCATCTCGATCCGCTGCTCGCGCCGCTGATCGTCATCCCGCTCTTCTTCGTTTTCGGCGTCGCGATGGAGCGGCTGGTCGTGCGCCGCGTGCTCGATCAGGAGCCGATCGTCTCGCTGCTGCTGCTCTTCGGCGTGTGGCTGATCTTACAGAATGTCGCCTACGTGATTTGGACCGGCGACACGCGTGCAATCGAGACGCCGTTCGTCGATGCGACCGTTAAGCTCGGCGCGATGCAACTCTCGTGGGCGCGCATCTACGTCTTCTGCGCGGGCGGCATTACGCTCGCCGGCTTGCAGCTCTTTCTGACGCGCACGCACTTAGGCCGCGCGATCCGGGCCGTCGCGCAGGACCGCGAGGCGGCGAAATTGACCGGCGTCGATGTCGACCGCGTCAATGCGGTCGCGTTCGGCATCGGCATCGCACTCGCGGCCTTCGCCGGTTCGCTGCTCTCGCTGCTCTTCTCGTTCAATCCTGATTTCGGCGGAACGCTCCAACTCAAGTCATTCTGCGTCGTCGTGCTGGGCGGCCTCGACTCGTTCGTCGGCGTGGCGTTCGGCGCGGTCGCGCTCTCGCTGGCCGAAGCGTTCGGCCTGCGCTATATGGCGGCGTCCTTGCAGAACCTGATCTCGTTCGTGGTCTTAGTCGTCGTGCTGATCGCGTTCCCGAAGGGGATCGCCGGACTGTTGCGGAGCATGCGGCGTGGCTAAGTTGATCGGATCACTCATCGTTTTGGCGCTGGCCGCGATCGTGCCGCTCGTCGCGCCGCACGCCGAGTACGTCCTGGGGCTGCTCTTTCTCGTCTTCCTCTACGGGACGATGGCGACGAGCTGGAACATCCTGGGCGGATTCGCGGGACAAGTCTCGTTCGGACACGCCGCCTTTCTCGGCATCGGCGCCTACACGACGGCGATCCTCGCCGGCCTCGGCTGGCCACTCTGGGCGACGCTTCCCATCGCCGGCGCATTGGCCGCGATCTTCTCGCTCCTGATCGGCGTACCGACCTTTCGCTTGCGCGGGCCGTACTTCGCGATCGCGACGATCGGCGTCGGCGAAGCGACGCGCTTGATCGCGCTGAATTGGTCGTCGCTGACCGGCGGCGCATCCGGCCTGACCTTGGCGACGACGCCGCCGCTGATCGTGCAGTACTATCTCGCACTCGCGCTCTGTGCAGTCTGTGTCGCGATTGCCGCGCGGATCAAAGCCTCGCGCTTCGGCTACGCGCTGGCCGCGATCCGCTCCGATCCCGATGCGGCCGAGACGCTCGGCGTCGACACGACCTTCACGAAGACGCAGGCGCTGGTCGTCTCGGCGTTCATGCTCGGCGTCGCCGGCAGCGTCTACGCGATGCACTATCTCTTCATCAGCCCCGATTCCGCATTCGGCTTCAGGACGTCGATCTCGCTCGTGATCATGCCGATCGTCGGTGGCATCGGCACGATCGCGGGGCCGCTGCTCGGCGCCGCGATCTTCACCGTGTTGCGCGAGCAGCTCGAAGCCTACTTCCCGTACCTCGACCTGCTGGCGTTCGGCGTCATCCTGTGCGCGATCGTGCTCTTCGAACCGAAGGGCTTGCTCGGTCCCTTCGATCGTTTGGTGAAACGCCGTGGCTGAACCGCTGCTGAGCGCGCGCCACGTCAGCAAACGCTTCGGCGGCCTGCTCGCCGTCGACGAGGTCGATTTGGAGATCGCCGCCGGCGAGGTCTTCGGCTTGATCGGCCCCAACGGCGCGGGCAAATCGACGCTCTTCCGTCTGATCGCCGGCATCATGCGGCCAAGTTCGGGCGAGGTTCAGTTCGCCGGCGCGCGGATCTCCGGCCGCGGCGCGAGCGCAGTCTGCCGGGCCGGCGTCGTCGCGACGCACCAGATCGTACGCCCCTTCAAGATGCTCTCCGTGACCGACAACGTGATGGTCGGCGCGTTCTTCGGAAACGCGCGCCGGCCCGCGAGCGAGCGCGCGCGCACGTTGACGCGGGAGACCCTCGAGCTGTGCGGCCTCGCGGACCGTGCCGCCTCGCCGGCGCGCACGCTGAACCTAGCCGCGCAAAAGCGGCTCGAGATCGCGCGCGCGCTCGCGACCGATCCCAAAGTGCTCTTGCTCGACGAAGTGCTGGCCGGCCTCAACCCGACCGAGACCGATCGCACGCTCGACCTCGTGCGCGCGATCAATGCACGCGGCGTCACGATCGTGATGGTGGAACACAACTTGCGCGCGATCCGCGGCGTCTGCTCGCGCCTGGCGGTTCTCGACGAAGGCCGCAAGATCGCCGAAGGCGCGCCGGACGATGTGTTGCGCGATCCCAAGGTCGTCGAAGCCTACTTGGGGACGGCGCATGCTTGAGATCGCGGGCCTACAAGTCGGTTACGGCGAGATTCGCGTCCTCGAAGACTGCTCGCTGCGCGTCGAGCGCGGCGAGATCGTTTCGCTGCTCGGCGCCAACGGCGCGGGCAAGACCACCCTCATGCGCGCGGTCTCGCGCTTGATCGATCCCGGCGCGGGAACGATCTCGTTTGAAGATGCGGATATCACGCGGGCGCCGGCCAGCCGTGTCGTCGAGGCCGGCATCGCGCAGGTTCCCGAGGGCCGCAAACTTTGGCCCGACATGAGCGTCGAAGACAATCTCTTGCTTGGCGCGTACGCAAAGCGCGCGCGTGCGCATATCGATCGGAGCTTAGAGGAAGTCTACGCGCTCTTTCCGCGCGTCAAACAACGCCGCCGTCAGATCGCGGGAACGCTTTCGGGGGGCGAACAGCAGATGGTCGCGATCGGCCGCGGACTGATGTCGCGGCCCTCGCTCCTGATGCTCGACGAGCCCTCGCTCGGCCTCGCTCCGATCATCGTGGCGGAAGTTTTCGCGAGCATCCGCGCGATCAACGCGCGCGGTGTGACCGTCTTGCTGGTCGAGCAGAACGTCGCGGGCGCGCTCGAGCTGGCAAGTCGCGGTTACGTCCTAGAGACCGGCCGCATCGTGATGCAAGGTTCTCGGGAAGAGTTGCTCGCCAGCGAGATGGTGCGGAAAGCATATCTAGGGCTGTAAGCCCGACCGATGCGCTCAACGTACGACGGAACGCTCTTAGGCATCGCGATCGCGCTCACGCTGCTCTGCATGTGGATCGTGCTCCCGCCGTTCGCGATACCCGCCTTGATCGCGGTGGTCGTCGCGATCGAATGGAGCCCGTTTCTTCTCGCGCTCAATGCGATCGTGTTGCTTCTGTTGTTGCGCGCGCGCACCTGGCGACGCTCGCTCGCGGTCGGCCTTACGATTCTCAACCTCGTGCTCTGCGCGATTCCCGGTATCGCGTTGCTCGCGGTGCAGCACGCGGACGGCACATTCTTGCCCGCCACCCCTCATCCGGCGGGTGCCATCGCGGAACGGAATCTGCGCGTCGGGCTGCCGGACTTCGTCCCGACGATTCGCGAGTACTCGCCCTCGCAACCGAACGGTTGTCCGCCCGTCATCTTCGCGATCTACGGCGGCGCCTGGCAGCGCGGGAGCGCAGCGAACGACGCGAGCCTCAACCGCGCGCTCGCCGGCCGCGGCTACGAGGTCTTTGCGCTCGACTACCGGCACGCACCGGCCTTTCACTTTCCGGCGCCGCTGAACGACATCAATCGCGAAATCGATTGGGTCGCGCAGCGAACGGCGCGCCGCAGCTGCGGGCCGCCGCGCATCGCCCTCTTGGGACACTCCGCGGGCGGCGAGCTTGCGATGGTCGCGGCCTTCACGCGGCCGGACATTCGGGCCGTGGTCAGCTATTCGGGCCCGATCGATCTCGATCAAGCCTATCAGTTTCCGCCGCAACCCGATCCGCTCGATGTGCGCGCGCTCTTACGTGCTTATCTCGGAGGGCCGCCTGATGTCGACCGCGCAGCTTATCGCGCAGCCTCACCCTTGAGGCACGTTCGCGAGCATCTTCCGGCAACGCTTCTCATCTATGCGGGACGCGACCACGTCGTCGACATTCGTGCGCCGATGGAGCTGCGCGACTCACTCCAAGCGCACGGCGACGACGTCACGTTCGTCGTTTTCCCCTGGGCCGAACACGGCTTCGAAGATGTGCCCTTCGGTTTGCACGGCCGTTTCGCGCTGAATGCCGTCGATGCGTTCCTCAGCCGAACTCTAGCGAAACAACCCGCTAAGCAGTAACGACGCCGGCGGCTTTCTGCAGCCCAAGTTCGTCCGTCGAGGTTTCGCGCATCTTGAACTTTTGTACCTTGCCGGTCACGGTCATCGGAAACTCGCTGACGAATTTGACGTAGCGCGGAATCTTGTAGTGCGCGATCTTGCCCTTGCAGTATGCGCGGATCTCTTCCGTGGTCGTCGTGGCGTCGAGCTTGAGCACGATCCAGGCGCAGAGTTCCTCGCCGTACTTCTCGTCGGGAACACCGATGACCGCAACGTCCTTAACCGCCGGATACGTATAGAGAAACTCTTCGATCTCGCGCGGGTACACGTTCTCGCCGCCGCGGATCACCATATCTTTGATGCGGCCCGAGATGTTCACATACCGCTCGTCGTCCATGATGGCGATATCGCCGGTATGCATGTAGCGGGCCGCATCGATCGAGGCCGCAGTGTTGTCCGGGTCGTTCCAGTAGCCGAGCATCACGCTGTAGCCGCGCGTACAGAGCTCGCCGGGGACGCCGGCGGGTACGATCCGGTTCGCTTCGTCGACGACTTTGACTTCGAGATGCGGGTGGACGCGTCCGACGGTGCCGGTACGCTTGTCGAGCGGGTCGTCGACCGCCGTTTGCGTGGAGACGGGCGAGGTCTCGGTCATACCGTAACAAATCGTCACTTCCGGCATGTGCAGCTCGCTCTGCACCCGCTTCATGATCTCGACCGGGCAGGGCGAGCCCGCCATGATCCCCGTGCGCAGCGTGTTGACTTTATATTTCTTGAAATCCGGCAGCGCGAGTTCGGCGATGAACATCGTCGGCACGCCGTAGAGCGAGGTGCATCGTTCCTTTTGCACCGCCTCCATCGTCAGTTGCGGATCGAAGCTATAGTTCGGAATGACGATCGTGGCACCGTGCGTCATGCAAGCGAGGTTGCCGAGAACCATGCCGAAGCAATGGTAGAACGGGACCGGTATGCAGACGCGATCGCGCTCCGTATAGCGGCACCCTTCACCGATGAAGAACCCGTTGTTCAGAATATTGTGATGCGAGAGCGTCGCGCCCTTGGGAAAGCCGGTCGTTCCCGACGTGTATTGGATGTTGATCGCTTCGTCAAACTGCGTCGCCTCGAGTCGTTCGCGCAGTTGCTCGGGGACGAAGCGATGCGCGGCCGCGACGACTTCACTCCAGGTGAGGGCGCCGTCGAGCGGAACGTCGGGCTTCTCGTCACCGATCAGCACGATCGTGCGCAACTCCGGCAGCGATCCGCGGATTTCATTCAGGATGCTCGCGTAGTCGCTCGTCTTGTGCCGAACCTGCGCGAGCAATACCGAGACGCCGCTTTGGCGCAGCGCGTACGACGCCTCCGAGCTGCGGTAGGCGGGATTGATATTGACGAGGATCGCCCCGATCTTGGGCGTGGCGAACTGCGCGACGACCCACTCGATGGTATTGGTCGACCAGATGCCGACACGGTCCCCATGCTCGACGCCGAGCGCGGCCAGCCCGCGGGCGAAGGTGTCGGTCGCCTCGCGCAACTGCCCGTACGTCATACGAACGCCCTGATGCACCGAGACGACCGCCTCGTGGTCCGCGAACTTCACGGCCATCCGGTCGAAGTGGGCGCCGAGGGTCTCGCCGATCAAGGGGGCGGCGCTCGTTCCCGAGGCGTAACTCTGCTGCGTCATGGCCTCTCATTGGCCGCTCTCATCAATCTCTCATGTATCTCTTAATTACTTAGTTGACAGACGCAGCGCCCTCCGTTAGGATGCAATGGTGAAGAGTTTTATCGCGCGCCTCGCCGCGCTTTCGCTATTTCTGGCGGCGGCAATTGCGCCGGCCGCCCCGGCTCGGGCAGACCAGAGCCGCAACCTCGACTGGAGCGGCCCGCTCGCCGCCGGAGCCCAGCTTTCGGTGAGCGGAATCAACGGCGATATCGTCGCCGATGCCGCCCCTGGCCAGCAAGCCTCGGTCCGCGCTCATGTGAGTTCGAAACTTGGCGACATCTCGGCCGTACGTCTTCAGGTAAAGCAGCTCTCAAACGGCGTCGCCATCTGCTCGGTCTTGCCGGGCGAAAAGGTCTCGGAGGATTGCTCGCACTCGGACTACTCCAGCGACGGCGACGCGGACCACGAGATTCGCGTGGACTTCACGCTGCACGTGCCGCGCGGCGTCAACCTGCAGGCCAAGACGGTCAACGGCCGCAGCTCGGCGCAAGGCCTGAGCGGCAACGTGGCGGCGCGCACGGTCAACGGGTCGATCGCCATCGCCACCTCGGGCTACGCCAATGCGATGACGGTCAACGGCAAGATCGAGGTGCACATCGGAAACCCGAATTGGAGCGGAGGCCTCGCGTTCAAGACGGTCAACGGTGCGATCCACCTTTGGCTGCCGCGCGGCGCGAACTTCACTATCGCGGCCAAAACCCTCAACGGCGGAATCGATGCGGGGGCGTTTCATCTGAGCGAAGATTCGGGGCGCTGGTTCGGACACAAACTGGATGGCAAGGTCGGGAACGGGGGACGCGCACTGACGCTCCAGACCGTGAACGGTGCGATCTCACTCGGGGCGAACTGATGGCGCGAAAGAAATCGCCGACGCTTACCGAGGCGGAGTTACGCCTGATGGACGTGCTCTGGCGCAAGCAGAACGCGACGGTGAGCGACGTCGTTGAGGCGCTCGGCGACCCGCCGCTGGCCTACAACACGGTCTTGACGACGCTGCGTATCCTGGAAACCAAGGGTTACGTAAAGCACAGCGCGGTCGGGCGCGCCTTCGTCTACGCACCGAAAGTCGATCGCGACGAAGCTCGCTCGAGTGTGATCGACTACGTGGTCTCGCGCTTTTTCGATAATTCGCCGCGGGCGCTGATGCTCAAATTGCTCGATACCGAAGAGATCTCCGACACCGAGGCGCGCCGCTTGCGCGCGCTCTTGAAAAAGGACGAGAGGACCCAGTAATCATGCACCTGGAGCTCTTGGAACCGTTCGCGCGCACGATCGTTACAGCGCTCGGCGTCGGTATATTGGAGTCAATGGCCCTGGCCCTGCTCGTCTTGACGATGACCAAGATGAAACCCCGCCCAAGTGCTACGACGCGTCACGTCCTATGGTGGCTCACGCTGTCCGCAAGCGCGATCTTGCCGGCCGTCAGCGTGTTCAGTTCGCTCGGCCATATTGAGCATCAACGGGTTCCGGTGATCGCCACCTCCGGTCCAAGCGGCGTCGAGATGCGACGTATCGAGAACGTCCAAGACTCGGTCGAAGCGACGCCGCGCGCCGCTCGCGAAAATTACCGCACGCCGGCGACCGACGCGTTCGCGCCCCTCAGCGCGGCCCTAGCGCGTTCGCTTCCCTCCCCGGATACGCTGCGTTACCTCGGTCTTGCCTGCTTAGCGCTCTGGTTGCTCGTGGCTGCGGGAGGCTTCGTCTCGCTGACGCGCAGTCTCATCGTCTTGCGTCGGATCAAACTTGCGGCCTTGCCGCTGGATGCGAGCGTCGTTCGACGCCTGCGCCGCTGGCGGCATAGCTCGCGCCTGGGGCGCTCCGTTGCGCTCTCCGTCTCAAACGAAGTCGACGTCCCCGTCGCCGTCGGCTTCCGCTTGCCGACGATTCTCTTGCCGGCACAACTCGTCGAGATCGAAGAGATCGCCGACATCGATCAGATCGCGATGCACGAGTACGCGCACCTCGATCGCTACGACGATTGGACCAATTTGCTGCAGCGCTTCATCGAGCGTCTCTTCTGGTTCAATCCGGTCATCGCGTTCGTCGGTCACCGCATCTCGCTCGAACGCGAGATCGCCTGCGATGACTGGGTCGTCGCGCAGACCGGGCGTGCCCATCGCTACGCAACCTGTCTCTGGAAGCTGGTCGAGTCGTCGCGCCTGCCGGCCAAACCGATCCTGGCGCCGGGCGCATTGCTCTCGCCCAAACAGATCACGATTCGCATCGAGCAGTTGCTCGACGCGCGCCGCAACGCGCTGCCCCGCCTATCGCCGATCGGCGCGCTCGTCGTCGGTGCGCTCTGCATCGCGCTCATCGTCGTACAGGTCCAGCGCGCGCCGGTCATCGCGCTCGTGGAATCGGCGCCTGCGGTAACGCTAGACGCTGCCGAGCCTGCCGCGTCGCCCGCCGCCGGCGCGAGGCCCGAACCCTCGGCACAACCAGCCAAAGCCAAGCCCACTTCGCCGAGCGAAGCGGAGCGTATCGCGGCCGAACGCATTGCGCTCGCAGCCGAGCGGGTCAAGCTCGAGACGGCACGGGCGCAACTCGACGCTTCCAGTGCCGAGCATGCCGCGGTCGTCGCGTCTTCGTCGCAGCAGCATTCCAAGCAGGCTCGACCGGCGGCCAAAGAAGCGATTACGATCGCCGTCGTCTCGCCGGATCAGCCGTCGGGCCCAGCGACGTTCGCAATTCCGGACGCGCAAATATATGCCCCGGGCATAAAGCGTCCGTTCGATCGCGAACTGCGCGCGAGCGCGCTAGCAACGGCGCGACTCGGGGCCTTGCCGTCGCAGATTGCGCGCGTGTTCGTGCTTGAGAACGGTTTGCGCGCGACGCTCTCCCCCGCATTCGTCTCGCCTCCGCCTGCGCGTACTATCCGTGCGGGAGTTGGGAGCTGCATTGGGTGCGATCTCTCGCACGCCAACCTCCACGCACTCAACCTCAGCCATATTATGCTGACCGGCGCCAGTCTGCGCGGCGCCGATCTAACCGGGGCCAACCTGAACGGCGCTCGATTGATCGGCGTCGACCTGCGCGAGGCGAAGCTTGACGGCGCAGACTTGCGAAACGCCGTCATCAGCAACAGCGACCTGAGCGGCAGCAGCTTCCGGAACGTCCGGATCGACGGCATCCGCATTGCCGCAACGATCTTTAGCGGTATGATCGCCGAGGGCACGCACTTGCGGCAGGCGATCGATCACTGCCAAGGCTGCGACCTGCATCTGCTCGACCTTCACGGTCAGGACTTGCACGGCGTGCATCTCACGGGCGCCGACTTGCATGGTGCCGATCTGCGCGACGTGGAGCTCTCCGAAGCCGTCTTCGACCAGGTTGACCTGCACGACGCCCGCTTCACCGGTGCCGACCTGCACAACGCGAAATTACGCAGTTGCAACCTCAACGCGACCGACTTCAAGGGTGCGAACATGGTGGGTCTTTCCACGGAAGGCTCCGATACCGGCGCCACCGCGCGCGTAGGCTTCTCGCTGCATCTCTTCAAGGTGAAAGCCCAGCTCCAGAAACCGGCGCAGCCGGCGACTGATGAGGCGGTTTCAGACCTCGACATAACCGTCGACCAAACGGACGGAAAGACGCCGGACGCGCCGGCGCGCGCGATGCACCCCGTAAACGACCCTTCGCACAGCGAACTCGACTGAACGGAGACCGACGATGACGATCCGCTATTTTCTCTCGCCCTCGCTAACTATGAAATTAGTTGCACTTGCAGCGACACTCTCGCTCTCGCTCTTCATGGCTCACGGCGCACTCGCCGCGCCGAAAGCCGATCCGGTCCCGCGCGAATTGTTGGACCACTGTATCGGCTGCGATGCGCACGGCATGGACCTGCACGGTCGCGACCTGCACGGAATCCGGCTCATTGGCGCAAATCTCTCCGGAGCCGACTTGCGCGGCGCGAACCTGCGGGGCGCCTCACTGACGGGCTGCGACTTGCATAACGCCAAACTCGACGGCGCCGATCTTACCGACGCGAAGCTCACCGGAGTCTCGCTCGAAGGCGCGACGTTCGCCGGCGCCAAGCTGCAAGGCATGAAACTGACCGGCGTCAGTTTCCGTGGTGCCCCGCTGGCGAGCGCAATGGGAGGCGACGTCTTCTTCCGTTCGTGCACCGGCTGCGACTTAAGCCGCGCCATCCTGCACGATATGGACTTTTCAAGGATCCAGATGATCGGCAGCAACCTGCGCGACGCCAACCTGCGCGGAACGAAATTCACTGCATCGCGTCTAACTGGAGCCGATCTGCGCAGCAGCGACGCCACGAATGCCGACTTCTCCGGAGCGCACTTGGTCGGCGTGGATCTGCGTGGCGCCAATCTGAGCGGCGCCTCGCTGCGCGATGCCGTCATCTGCTATCCTTCGAGAACGACTTCGCACGACGGCATCGTGACCACGAGCGGCGATATTAGTTGCATCGACTTGCGCGGCGCGACGCTGCGCGGGGCGGACCTGCGCGGCGTGAAGTACTGCGTGAGCTTGAGTCGTATGAACATCATCGTACGCTCCGAACGAAAAGCGGCCGAAGCCCGCGTCGTGGCGCCCGAAGCACCTCGAGTGGAGGTTGTCACCGACGGGGATCGCGATTGCCGGCCGCTCAGCGCCGATGAACTGCGCATGCACTCGCATGCCGATCTCGGCGGCGCTAGATTAAACTGACGTGAGCGGACGGAGGAACTCGCACGCGGGCGCATGATACTCCGCACGTCCGCGTGCGATTCCTCATCGATCGCCAATGAAACAATGAGTTCGCGAGCGCACTATATGGGTGTGGATTGAGCGGTCGCCGCTCGCGCATCCGACAAAATCGTAAGGAGAGTCCCAGCATGATGAAACAAATGTTGACCCTGACAGATACCAATCCTCGGCCCACCATTCCGGCGCCGAAATCCGAAAACGAATTCTCAGGCTGGGGTCCGCGCCTCCGCTACTAGGTCCCTAAACAGGATCGTTGCCGACGTACCGTCGCTCCGAAATGCGGAAAGCGTGAGTTGCATCGTAAGCGAAGCGCGCATGGCATTCGTCGTCGTGATAAGTCGAACCTGAACTCGAGAACCGCCAACGAAATGCTACTAGTCCCAAGGAGCGACTATATGCAGTCGGAATCTAAGGGTGGGACATCTGGACACCCGGGAACGAGTCCGAACGCTTTCCAGCTGGGTTGAACCTTGATGGCGGATCCCTCACATGACAAGTGTTCCTAAAGGGAGTGACTGACCGCCGTGTTGGTGGAGATTATGAACATCTTTCGCATGGCTGTTGCTATAGTAATCGTCGGTGCTTTAGCCCCAGCCACCGCAGAGTCAAGTTCCACATGGCGCAATCTCGCGCGCGGTCGCGACGTCCTCTTTAGTCATTCTGGTAGCGCGACAGTGTGCGCCTCCCTCGGCGCGCTTCGTGGACTTCTAATGGCTCACAACACGAGGGGTTGTACAAAGTGGAGAAGCGACCAGAGAGTTACGGTAGTGCGCTGGATGTACGATTCGTTCGAGATCCCCCACACGCGGAGTGTAGTCGTCGAGATAGTGGGCAGCGACGGTAAGCACGGGGTTATCCCTGATATTGCGCTGATTCCGATCGTGCCGAGTGGCACAGAAGTGATTCTACGCCGCTGTGTTTGCGGCGCAACGTGCACGACTGGCGCTGCGCACGTTCACGTCGTGTCAGAACTGCCTACGCCTAGCGGGCCTCGGCTCGTAGTTCGATCGATGTCCGGGTCTCGCAAGACTGCAAGCATCAACATGGCTATGGATACTGCGGGTCATCCCATCTGGAGGTTCATTGAGCCGGGTATGCCCGAGTTCATATGTCATTGACGGCACAGCAAGATGCAACGACGCGACCTGGCTTTCCGACGTCGCGCAATGGCCCGCCAAGCGTAGTGTCCTTGCTGCTCTTGAGGAGCTGTGCCGAGCCAAGGTCGGCGAGCTGGTTCAGGCCATACTGGTCGCCGAAGTCGCCTGCTCTATTCAGGGTCGGCGAACAATGATTCGAGATCCGCGCGCGTAAGCGACTTCGCGAGCGCGCCGTCGGCCTTGATGATGCTCTTCGAGAGCGACGCCTTGCGCTCCGCAAGGGCACGGATCTTTTCCTCGACGGTCCCGCTGGTCACGAGTCGGTAGGCCGTGACCGCGCGGTGTTGTCCGATGCGGTGGGTGCGGTCGATTGCTTGGCGTTCGACGGCTGGGTTCCACCAGGGATCGTAGAGCACGACGTAGTCGGCCGCCGTCAACGTCAGCCCGACGCCGCCGGCTTTCAACGAACACAAGAACAGCGGCGGCCCATCGGGGCGCATGAAGTTTGCGACCTCGCCTTGGCGGTCTCGGTCCTTGGTCGAACCGTCGAGATAGCCGTATTCGATGCCGCGGCGGTCCAGCTCGACGCGCATGATACGCAGCATCGAAGCGAACGCACTGAAGACCAGCAATCGATGGCCGCCCGAGAGAATCTCGTCAACGGTTTCGAGGAAGGCCTCGAACTTGGCGCTGGCTTCCAGATCGCGGCGGTGCTCTTCAAAGAGCAGACCGGGGTGCGCGCAAATCTGCCGCAAGCGAGTCAGCGCCGCCAACACGTGAACGGTTGCGTGCTCGATGCCGCCACTGTCAACCAACTCAAACACTTCTTTGCGCGCGGCTTCGGCGACACCGCGGTAGAGTCGCTTCTGCAGCGGCGAGAGGTCGCACTCGAGCACGACCTCGGTGCGCTCGGGCAGTTCGGGCGCCACGTCTTCTTTCGTGCGCCGCAAGACAAACGGCTCGAGCCGTGAGCGCAGGGCAGCCGTGGCGCGCGCATCGTTGTCGGCGATCGGAACCTCGAAGCGACGCCTAAATGACGACTCGGTGCCGAGCAGTCCCGGCTCCACGAACGCGAAGATCGCCCACAGATCGCGCAACGAGTTCTCAACCGGGGTCCCGGTTAGCGCCAGCCGGTGATCGGCGCGCAGGCCGCGCACCACGCGAGCGATTTGCGACGACGGGTTCTTCGCGTTCTGCGCCTCATCGAGGATCAGCGAACGGAAGTGGTGCTTGGCGAGCTGCTCGGCGTCAAGGCGTGCGAGCGCGTACGACGTGATCACCACGTCGGCATTCTTAATGTCGTCGTAGCGCGCGGCTCGCTCGCTGCCCGAGTGCAGGCGCAATGTGGTCAATTCGGGCGCGAAACGTGCGATCTCGTTTTCCCACGTGTGCGTCACCGACGTCGGCGCGATCACTAGCGACGGCACGGGACCTTCGAGCGCCTTGCGCCGCATCAGATAGCTGATGACCTGGACGGTCTTGCCCAGGCCCATCTCGTCCGCCAAGATGCCGCCGAAACCAAACTCCGAGAGATAGGCGAGAAAGTCGAGCCCACGCTGCTGGTAACCGCGCAGCGCGCCGTTGGTCAGCTCCGGAACGTCAACGACGGCGATGCCCTGGAAATCACGCAGTTTGTCCCGGAGGGCTTCGACCTCTGGCGGCAGTTGCACGTTGGCAAAGTTCTCATGCAACTCGTCGCGCAGGGCGAGCAGGGCTGCAAATCCGCTCCGCTTGCGATCCGCAAGATCGGTCAGCAGCGCATTCCGCTCGCGCAGCTTTCCGACGTCGACCAGCTTGCCGCGTACCTCGGCGTAGCGATCGCTCGACGAGAGCAGCGCGGCCAGTTCTTTCTGATCGAGCGCTTCGGCCTTGTCGCCGATGAAAACGTCGACGCGCAGTTCGAACCAATCGCCGTTCTCGCCGCTGCGATGCGCCGAGACGTTGATGTCGAGTTCGGAGTTGCCGCCGGCGACGTCGAGCAGCCCGGGATCGAGCCGCCGTTCGAGATCGGTCCAGGTCGGCAGCGTCTCCCGAATGAACGCGGCCGCCCGATCCGGGCCGTGCAGCGCGAACCCATCGGAAGCGCGCGGCACGAAGCCGGCCTCGAGCAGGCGCGCACGCAACACCGCGGCGTCCGTCGCCGTAAACCGGACGTAGCCGTTACCGTGCGGCGCAATCGCGCCGACCGCCGAGTACGGCGCCCGCGCTCCGCTCACTCGATCGATGAACGTCACCGTCGCAAGCAGCGCTCCGACACTCCAACCCAGCGCGAGATCGGCGCTCGGTTGCGCCGCATCGACGATGCCGAGCGTGTCGCGCTCTTCATCGGGCAGGTAGGGCGCCACGCGCACGATCGTGCGCGCCGAAAGTGCCGTCTGCGCATCGCCGGCCGCGCCATTTAGCGTGCGCGCGAACTCGATCGCCTTCTTCGGATCGAAACTTCCGTCAACCAGATAGGCGGTGCGTTGCGTTGCAACCCACGTCGGCGGACCGTCCAGCAAGAACGCTGGTCCGGCCGCGATGCGCGCTCCGTCGCCCGTTTCGAAGACCGGCAGGAACGCCTCGCCGTGCCGCGTCGCGCGCAGCGAGACGCCGCGCAGATCGATCGAGAACTCCGGCAGTTCGGCCGGGTGCCGGCTCGAGGCCGGTTCCGAATCGTAGCGTAAACGCGGATGGCGCGCCAAGCGAAAGAGTGCGCGAGCCAGGGCCTTCGGCGCGTTGCGTCCCGCGAAGGCTTCTTGAACGGCCTCATCGCGCATCAGCTCGCGATCGATCTCATCCCAATCGTCGAGCGGCGTCGTATCCATCATCGCCACGATCGCTTGCGCGTCACGCACGGCCGCGCGGAGGCGCGGCGAATCCAAAATCAGCTGCGCCGTCAGCGTCACGCCGTCGGGCGTCGAGAAGACCGGCCACACGCAGCGTGCGCGCTGCTGGCGCGAATCGACGCGCGGCGCCGGCAGCCAGCTGAGATCGATATCGTTGACCGGCTGCCGTTCCTCGATCTCAGTCTGCGAACGCACGGCCTCGAGTGACGCTACGACGTGTTCGCAGATACCGCTCGCGCCGCACGAACAGACCGAGCGCAGCGCGAGTGGTCCGGTGCCGGTTCCCCACTCGACGACGACCCGATGCTCGCCGCGCGCATCCTTGACCGCGGCCTCGAGCTTCAGGTCTTCGACAGCACGAAGCACGACACGCCCGCCCTCGACGAGGGCGAGCGCGACGCGTGTCAGATCGCGTGCGAACCAGGAACCGATGGCGGCCGGCAGGCGCGACCGCCACGTCGCAAAGGGAGTCAGCGCCTAACCGAGCGTCAGCTCCGGAGGGAGCGCTGCGGGTGGCTCGACCGAAGGAATCTTCGAGAAACGAAGTTTGTCGGGGTTGTCCTGATTCACTTCCGCCAAGATGCGATCGCCGCCCGTGAAGTTGCCCTTGAGCATCTCCTCGGCGAGTTCGTCCTCAACTTCGCGCTGAATGGCGCGACGCAGCGGGCGGGCGCCGAACTGCGGATCCCAGCCCTTGCGGGCTAAGAGTCGCTTCGCGTCTTCGGTCACTTCGAGGTGCATATCTTGCGCGTTCACCTCGCGGATGACTTTCTCGAGCTCGAGTCCGACGATCTCTTCGATCTGTTCGCGGCTCAACTGATGGAACACGACGACTTCGTCGACGCGGTTGAGGAACTCGGGGCGGAACGTGTGCTTGACCTCATCCAACACCTTGTTCTTCATCTTCTCGTAGGCGGCTTGATCGACGTCGCCGGTCGACTTCTGCGGTCGGAAACCGATATCGGTCGTGGTCTGCATGCCGGTCGCGCCGACGTTGGAGGTCATGACGATGACCGCATTTTTGAAATCGACGACGCGTCCCTGAGAGTCGGTCAAGCGGCCATCTTCGAGCACTTGCAAGAGCAAGTTGAAGACATCCGGATGCGCCTTCTCGATNNTCGATGCGGATCATCGACTCGGCATCGTCGAAGAGAAACTCCGCCAGGCTTCGCGCAACTTCGGTCTTCCCAACGCCTGTCGGTCCGAGGAAGATGAACGAGCCGATGGGGCGCTTCGGATTCTTGAGACCGGCGCGCGAACGGCGAATCGCGCGCGTCACGACGCCGATCGCCTCGTCCTGGCCGACGACGCGCTTGTGCAACTGCTCCTTCATCGAGAGCAGCTTCTGCGTTTCGCCCTGGGCAAGTTTGCTAACCGGAATGCGCGTCCACGACGCGACGATGTGCGCGATGTCGTCTTCGGTGACCTTGATCGTCTTGTCGGCCTGCGATTGTGCCTTCTTCTCGGCCCACTCGGCTTCCAGACGCTGCTTTTCGAGACGCAGTTTCTCCTCGCGATCGCGGATCGCGGCAGCCTTCTCGAACTCTTGCGACTTGACGACCGACTCTTTCTCGGTCTTGACCTTACGAATCTCGTTTTCGATCTCGCGGATCTCGGCCGGCGGCAAGGTCGCTTGCAAGCGCACGCGCGACGACGCCTCGTCGATCAGGTCGACCGCTTTATCGGGCAAGAAGCGGTCGCTGATGTAGCGGTCGCTGAGTTTCGCGGCCGCAACCAGCGCTTCGTCCGTGATCGTGACCTTGTGGTGCGCTTCGTAGCGGTCGCGCAAGCCTTTGAGAATCTCGACGGTCTCCTCGACCGACGGCTCGCCGACCATGACCGGCTGAAAGCGGCGCTCGAGCGCCGAGTCTTTCTCGATATGTTTGCGGAACTCGTTGAGCGTGGTCGCGCCGATGCACTGCAGCTCGCCGCGCGCGAGCGCCGGCTTGATGATGTTGCTGGCGTCGATCGCGCCTTCGGCGGCGCCCGCGCCGACCAAGGTGTGGAGTTCGTCGATGAAGAGGATGATCTCGCCGGCGGCGGCGCGGATCTCATCCATAACGCGCTTCATGCGCTCTTCGAATTCGCCGCGATACTTCGTACCGGCAACTAGGCCCGCGAGATCGAGCGTGATGACGCGGCGGTCGCGCAGCGGCTCCGGGACTTCGCCCATGATGACGCGTTGCGCCAAGCCCTCGGCGATCGCGGTCTTGCCGACCCCGGGCTCGCCGATCAGCGCTGGATTGTTCTTGGTGCGCCGCGCCAGAATTTGAATGACGCGTTCGATCTCNNCAGGTCGCGGCCGTACGCATCGAGCGTCGGCGTCTTCGACTTGCCCTTGGGCGCGACCGGCTGGCCTTCGGCGCCGAGCAGTGAGGTGGTCTGGACGCGGACCTTGGCCGGATCGACACCCAGGTTTGTCAGAACGCGCGCGGCGACGCCTTCGCCTTCGCGGATCAAACCAAGCAGCAGATGCTCGGTGCCGATGTAATTGTGGTTGAGTTGGCGGGCCTCTTCGAAGGCAAGCTCGATGACGCGCTTAGCGCGCGGCGTGAAGACCATCTCTTGCTGGACGGTCTGGCCGCCGCGGCCGACGATCGCTTCCACTTCTTGCCGGACCTTGGCCAGGTTCACACCCAGGGTCTCGAGCACTTTGGCGGCCAGGCTCTCGCCTTCGGAGATGATCCCGAGCAAAATATGCTCGGTCCCGATGTAGTTATTACCGAGCCGTTGAGCCTCTTCTTGGGCCAGCACGATGCTGCGCCTCGCTCGCTCGGTGAAGGGTTCCCACATTGACATACTGGCTCTGACTCCTGTCCGCCGGCCTCAGTTGGCTCCGGCGCACGTCCGGTACGACTTGCCGGGTATTCGCGACTTACCCTCTGTAGTGTTGTCGGTCACATTTTGGCTCTGTCGTATGGCTGCATAACAGGAAACGTGATGCAACCGGTTTCGGTGCGGTGGGGGCGCGTTCTAGGAAGCATCCGGGAGGGCGCCGGGAGGTATTGCGGCCCGGGCCCTAGGAAGCCTTAATCTCACCCACCGGTGGCGTAACAAGTAGTAAGAATTGATGAAACGCTCCTCGCAAAGCGGCCGCCGGCGCTCGATGGACGAGCAGGCGCAGACGATCCCGAGCCCGCGCCGGAGCGAGCAGCCCGCGCCGCGTCCGCTGCCCGATGCCGACGCCGGCCAGCGCCGCAGCACGATCGCCAAGGTCTCGCACACCCTGAGCCTGGATCTGGCCCAGCACCTCGAGGAGTTCGCGTTCTTCGAGCGCGTCAGCGAAAGCGCCGTGATCGAGTACTCGCTCAACGCCTTCTTCGCATTAAGCAAAGACGACCGCGAGTTGGGCGATATGCTGCGTCGCGAAGGCGCCGGGCGCCGCCGGAAAACCTAGCGGCGGGGCGCCGGGCGGCGCAACGTCGCGCCGTGCTCGCGTAAGAAGCGTCCCAGCCCTGCGTCGGTCGCGATCTTGGCAAAGAGCTGCCCGAGCGCAACTTCGACGATCGAGCTTTCGCTCAAGCGCTCGTCAAACGCCAAGCGCCGGAGCCGGGCCCCGACATCGGGCGAGACGTTGACCGATAACTTCACCGGCGACTCGCGAACGATCAAACTCCCGACCGTCGTAACGGCCCGCGGTTTCGCTTTCATGCGCCCGGGATTCGCCCGGTCGCACGGACGACCTGCCTCCAGGTAATTAACGCCTTCTCAGGTGCGACGCCGCAGCGCAGCCCCGGCATCGCGTAGCCGCTGGCCCAATTCGGCGTCGTCGCCGCTCTCGAAAAAGCCGCGTAGCGAGAACTCGATGACGGCGCTCTCGCTGATCCGTTCTCGAAAGGCGAATTGGCGCAGCCGCTCGGCGATCACCGCATCCAGCGTGTGCGAAACCGTCGCGATCTTGCGGACGCCGTTGCTCGAGATAGGGGTGGGAACCGCTTTAACGGGCTGCTTCAGTATGGCCATGCTGCTACGTGCCATGAACGACCAACTACTCCTGCGTGCTTGCTACTCAGCACCTAAGATTGCCAGGAAGGACACAAATCCTGGCCAAAACGGCCGTCGGCCGCGGGGGCCGAGGCGGGGGGCCACCGAAAGGCGGCGGGGTGCTGCACCAAATCAGCGACCAGTTCTTCAATGGGCTCACTTTGGGCATGCTCTACATCTTGGTTGCGCTGGGTCTGAACATCGTCTTGGGGCTGATGGGCGTCATCAACTTTTCGCACGGCGCCTTTTTCATGTTGGGCGCCTATATGGCGTACACGCTAGGCACGCACGTCGGCTTTTGGCCGAGCATGTTCCTGGCCGCGATCATCATCGGCCTCTTCGGGATGCTCTTCGAATCGTCGCTGATCCGGCCGCTGTACAAACGGATTCCGGAGTATACGCTGCTGCTTACGTACGGGACGGCGCTCATCTTCGAACAGATCGTTCGAAGAATTTGGGGCGACGACGCGGTGCGCTATCAGCCGCCCGACTATCTGAGCGGCGCGCTGACGATCGGCGGTTTCCAGTTTCCGATTTATAAAGATATTTTCTTAGTGCTGATCACGGTCGTGATCCTGGCCTGCGTGTGGCTGTTGATCAATAAGACCAATATCGGAATGATCATCCGGGCCGGAACCCGCGACGCCGAGATGGTCAAGATTCTCGGAATCAATATGCCGCTGATGTTCACGCTGGTCTTCGGCATCGGCGCATTCATGGCCGGGCTCGCCGGCGCCCTGGCGGCTCCCGTCTACGCGATCATCCCGAGCCTTGCCTCGCAGTGGATCGTGCTCACCTTCGTCATCGTCATCGTCGGCGGCATCGGCTCGTTTTGGGGCGCGATCGTCGGCGGCCTGATCATCGGG
>PLDY01000033.1 GCA_003136895.1 Candidatus Erabacter solicola
GGCTTGCTCCTTAGCGCGAGCCGTGACTTTTCACATCATTTCTAGGAGGCAAGCATGAAGCGAACGCTGACAATCCTCGCGATCGCGGGCCTGAGCCTGGTCGCCGTGGCCGTTCGGGCCGCCGCCCCCACCGCCCCAGCCCCGGTCATCATAAAGGCCGATGCGGTCAAATGGGCCCCGGGGACGGGCCCCATGAAAGGCATGCAAGTCGCGGCTCTCTACGGCGATCCCAACAAGGCCGGGGCCCAGTATGCGCTGCGGGTGAAGTGCCCGGACGGCATGGTCCTACCGCCGCACAAACATGCACTCGAAGAGCAAGTGACGGTCGTCTCGGGCACGTTCGTGGTCGGCGTCGGCACGAAGATGGATGACGCCAAAACGGTCGCCTTACCGGCCGGTTCGTTCGTTCAGGTGCCGGCGGGTGTGCCGCACTACGCGAAATGCAAGGGTGAGACCGTCATCGAGGCTCACGGGGTCGGCAAGTTCACTTGGGTAGACGCCAAGTAGCCTAGATTCCTAGATCGAGTTGCGTCTCTTCGCGCCGGCTCGGCGCGGAGAGGCGCGCCCGTAACGGAATCTGCGCTTCGACGGTCGGGCGGCCGGCGAGCGCACCCGCGATCTCCTTGGCGCGTTCGATGACGCCGGCCGGCAGGCCGGCCATGCGCGCGACCTCGATGCCGAACGAGCGCGACGTGCTGCCCGGCAAGACGCGGTGCGAGAAGACCGGCGCACCGGCCCGCGCCGTGTTTTCGACCGCGGTCACATGAAAGTTGGCGACGAGCGGCCAGCGCTCGGCGAGCGCGACTAATTCGTGGAAGTGGGTCGCGAACAAGACCATCGGCGCTTGATTCTCGAGGCCGAGCAGATACTCGCAGATCGCTTGCGCGATTGAGAGCCCGTCGGTCGTCCCGGTGCCGCGGCCGACTTCGTCGATCAGGAGTAGACTGCGCCTCGTGCAGCGGCGCAAGATGTTCGACGTCTCCGACATCTCGACGTAAAAGGTTGACTGGCCGGAAGCCAGATCGTCGCCCGCGCCAATGCGCGTGAAGATACGATCGACGATGCCGAGCGTCATGGCGCGGGCCGGAACGAAGGCGCCGATCTGCGCCAAGATGACGAGCAACGCCCCTTGGCGCAAGAACGTCGACTTGCCGCCCATGTTGGGACCGGTCAATAGGATGAAGCGCGCTCCGTCTTCTTCCACGTGCAGGTCGTTGGGAACGAACGCATCGCCCGCGATCGCTTCAATCACCGGATGGCGCCCATCGACGACCTCGAGCGTGCTGGTATCGACCAGCACCGGCCGCGCGTAGCCGCGTTCGGCGGCCACCTGCGCCAACGACGCGGCCACATCCAGTTCGGCCAGCGCGTCGGCCGTGGCTAATAATGCCTCGACGCGTTCGGCGATCGCCTCGACGAGGTTCGCGTAGAGCGTCTCTTCGAGCCGCAGTTGCTGGCTGTGCGCACTTGAGATCGCGATCTCCAACTCGCGCAGTTCGGGGATGACGAAACGCTCGCCGCCGGTCAGCGTTTGCTTGCGGATGTAGTCGGGCGGAACGAGTGCCAAATTTGATTTCGAGACTTCGATGGCGTAGCCGAAGGCGCTCGCGTACTTGACCTTCAGTGATTTGATGCCCGTGCGCACGCGTTCCCGTTCCTCAAGCGCGGCGATCCGATCGCGCGCGTCGGCTCGCTGGACGATGCACTCGTTGACCTCGGGCGAGGCGCCGGCCCGGATCACGCCGCCATCGTCAAGTTTGGCGGGAGGTTCGTCGACCAGCGTGCGCTCGAGGAGGTCCAACAAGTCCGCGTGCGCATCGATGCGCTCGCGGTAGGCATCGAGCGACGACGGTAGCGCGACACGGATCGGCTCGAGGAGCGCCAGCGTCCGGCGCAGCGACCCGAGATCGCGCGGCATCGCTCGGCGAAAGCGGATCTTTTGCGAGATTCGCTCTAGATCGTACGTGCCCGCCAACTGGTCTTGCAGCGCGGCACGCGCCGGGTAATCGCGTACCAGCGCTTCGACCCGGTCGGCGCGGGCTTCGATCGCCGCTCGATCGACCAGCGGCGCCAAGATCCAGCGCGCGAGCAAGCGCGAACCCATCGCCGTCCGGCAGCGGTCGACCGTGGCGAGCAAGGTTGCCTTCGGGTTCGCGCCGCTCGGTTTGGTGAGGTCGAGATGGCGGCGCGTATTGGCATCGAGCGCCACAAACGTTCGCGAGCGATAAAACTCAGGCGCCCGCAAGATGCCGCGTTCGGCGTTGAATCCGACGCGTCGTACGAATGCAGCGAGCGCATCGAGCGAGCGTTGCATCGCGAGCGATTCGTCGAGCGAAAAGCCGTTGACCGCAAAGCGATCGCGCGTCTCGACGGCCGAGAGCGGCGGAGCCGTGACGCGCACCAAGGGCAGTTGCTCCGCGACCGCATCGCGCAGATGCTCGGAGACGTCGGCGACGATCTCGGCCGGCCCGAGGCGCGTCAACTCCGCCAGCGTCTCGTCGATCGCGCTATCGCCCGCATACGCCGTCGCAGCGGCACGGCCAGTCGAAATATCGGCGTAGGCGATGCCGATGGCGTCGCCCGCGATCGTCAGCGCCGCTAGATAATTCTCGGTGCCGCGATCGAGCAGATGTTCTTCGATCAGCGTCCCCGGCGTCACGACCCGCGTGACGTCGCGCCGCACGAGCCTGTTCGGCACCGGAACCTCGAGTTGTTCGGCGAGTGCCACGATGCATTGCTGTGCGACCAGTTTCGCGAGGTAACCGTCGAGTGCGTGGTGCGGCACGCCGGCCATTGCAACTCGTTGTCCGCCGCCCGCTTCCTTTGATGTCAAAGCGATCTGCAACGCGCCCGCAACGGTCTTGGCGTCTTCGCCGTACGCTTCGTAGAAGTCGCCGACGCGCGAGAGCAGAATGGCATCGGCGTAGCGCGCCTTCATCGCGAAATACTGTTCGAGCATGGGCGAGTACTTAGACTCGCTCACGGACCTTCAGCTCGCCGCAATGAGATCGTAAACGGGTGCGGCGACTGGTTGCGCAGACGCGTCATAGCGATCCGCGATGCCGGTCAGCGTGCCGGTTCCGCCCCACACGAAGGCGTGCTCGACGCGAATCTCAAGCCAGGGATTGGCGACCAGGGCGGCTTGCGGCAAGCCCGGATCGGCGACGATGAGGGTGACGTTATCGGTCGTTTTGGCGGCGATCTTCGACGGGTCTTTGCGGGACGGGCCTTGCACCAGCGCGCGCACCAGCGTGCCGATCTTGGCTTCGTGTAAAATACGCATCCCGCGATTAACGACATCTGCGAGCCGCTGCAAGCGCTCGCTGCCGGTCGCCTCAGGGATCTGCTCCCAGAGCGCCGCCGGCGTGCCGCGCCGCTGCGAATAGATAAACATGAAGGCTTGACCGAAACGGACGCGCTCGAACAGGTCGAGCGTGCGCACGAAGTCGTCTTCGGTCTCACCTGGGAAACCGACGATCGCGTCGGTCGTCAACATCCAATCCGGACAATGTGCGCGAAAACCGGCAACCTTCTCCAGATACTCCTCGACCGTATACTTGCGATTCATGCGGCGCAGTACCGGGTTCGAACCCGATTGCACCGGCAAGTGAAGTCGCGGATTTAGGTGCGGCAGCGTGCCGAGCGTCCGCGCCAGTTTTTCCGTGAAATCTTTGGGGTGCGAGGTCACGAACGTCAGCCGCTCGAGGCCGGCCAGACCCGAGACCGCTTCCAACAGATCGGAAAAATCCGCGCCGCTTGCCGGGTCCTTGTACGCGTTGACCGTCTGGCCGACCAGGGTCAGTTCGCGGGCTCCGGTCGCAATCGCCCCATGCGCTTCAGCCAGGATCTCGCGCATCGGGCGGTGATCGAAGCGGCCGCGCACGTGCGGCACGATGCAGAACGTGCAATAGTACGAGCAGCCGCGCTGTACCGTGACGAACGCGCGCAGGTGCGTGAACGCATCGGTGATGCAATCCGCCGCGGTGCCGAGCGGTCGCAACAAGGCGCGTTCCTCGATCGCTTCGTCCGCATCGTCGCCGAAGCCGGCGCGCCAGGCTGCGAGCGCGTCGCCCAGCCGCACGAGTTCGCTCGTACCGAAGACCGCATCGAGGTGCGGCACGGCGGCCTGCATGCGATCGCGATCCTGTTCGGCGAGACAGCCGCAGACGACCAGTTTCAACGCGGGATTGGCGACCTTGAGCGCTTTGAAGTGTCCCATGCGACCGTACGCGCGCCGCTCGGCGTTATCGCGCACGGTGCAGGTGTTCAACACGACGACGCTCGCGCGCGCCGCATCGGTCGCGATCTCGTAGCCTGCCGCGAGCGCCCGGTCCGCGATATAACGCGAATCGGCCTCGTTCATCTGGCATCCGAACGTCTCGATGTAAATACTAGCCATCGGTCGATGCCTCTTCGACGCTGCTCCCACGACCCCGGCTAGCGCGACGGAACGGGGCGCGGAGCCTTGCTTGAGAGTTTCTCGAGGAGTTCGAGCGGCAAGTAGAGCTTTCGCCCAATCCGCTGCGGGGCGCTGTCGAACGAGAGTTTCGCGCCGTCGAACCGCACGTTCGTCTCGCCCAGATGGGCCACCACGACGTGCCCGCCGTAGCGCAGGACGATTTTCTTGCCTTGGAGCGACCATGCGCTGCCAGGCAAATAGCCGTCGACGGGCGCGACGACCGGGGAGCGTGAATCGTCGCGCGGCGCTTCGCGGAGGACGATTTGCGTCGCGGTGTCGGGGAAGATCGCAAAGGTGCGTGTCGTTTTTCCGCGAGCGGTCTTGATCGTAACGCGATGCGTCCCGGCCGGCAACGGAACCTGTTTTTGCGGATCGCGCGCAAACGGTGCACCGTCGAGTGTCACCTCGGCACCCGCCGGCAGCCCGCGCAGCGCGAGCGTACCGCGCGCTTTGCCTGCCATCGCACGCGAACCCGGCACCAGGGTCGTGCTCGAAAGCGCGATCGCGCCCGGAGTGACCGAAACGGTCGTCTCGTGTACCGACCAGCCGGTCTTCGTGATCGTGATCGAGTGTGTGCCACGCGCCAATGCGTCGACGAAAACGGGCGAACGCCCGACATACGTTCCGTCGATCCAAATGTCCGCGCCTGCAGGTAACGTGGTAACGTAGGCGCCGCCGGAAGGCACCGCGGCCCACGCGATAGCCGACGCCGCGAGCGCAATGGCCCCGAAGAACGCCGCGAACACCAAACGAGCAAGCATCTGCGGCCTAGCGTTCGCGCGACCGGGCCCAAAAACCCCGACGCCGAAGGTAACGGGATGACCCTCGAACTCCCCGTCCGGATTCGTCCGGCGACCGTCGCGATCGTCGGACGGCCTAACGTCGGCAAGAGCGCGCTCTTCAACCGCCTCGTCGGCCGGCGGCTGGCGATCGTCGACGACACGCCCGGCGTGACGCGCGATCGTCTCTACGCGCTTGCCGAATGGCGCAACCGGACGTTCAGCCTGGTCGACACCGCGGGGATCGACGTCGATCTGCCCGACTCCGACGATATCGCGCGGCGCACGCGCGCGCAAGCCGAGATCGCCGCGCGCGAGGCTGACGTCATCGTCTTCGTCGTCGACGCCGTCTCGGGACTTTCGCCGCTCGATGACGATGTCGTCGCGATCATGCGCCGCACCCATCATCCGGTCATCCTGGTCGCGAACAAAGCTGAATCGGATCGGGTGCGCTCGCAGATTCCCGGCGAGTTTGCGCGCCTCGGCTTCGGCGAACCGATCGCGGTCTCGGCGCTGCACGGCGAAGGCACGGGCGACCTGCTCGATGCGATCGTCGACAGTTTGCCGCCCGTCGGCGAGCCGGTACCCGAAGATGACGAATTGGCGCTGGCCGTCGTCGGACGTCCGAATGTGGGCAAGAGTTCGCTCGTCAACGCGCTGCTTGGCGAAGAGCGCCTGATCGTCGCCGATGCGCCGGGCACGACGCGCGATGCGATCGATACGATGTTCGACTTTCACGAACATCACATTCGTCTGATCGATACCGCCGGCGTCTGGCGCAAGATCAAACACCACGGCTCGATCGAATACTATTCGTCGCTGCGCTCGCTCTCGGCGATCGCACGTTGCGACGTTGCGGTGCTCGTGATCGATTCGATGCTGGGCATCATGGATCAAGAGCGGCGCCTCGCGGGCATCGTGCTCGAAGAGGGCAAAGCGCTGATCATCGCGGCCAACAAATGGGATCTGGCGCGCGAACTCGGCGAATACCAGCAAGCCGAACTGATCGGGGTCATTCACGAGCAGATGCCGTTCGCGGCCTTCGCACCCGTGACGTTCCTCTCGGCGCTGACCAAGCGCCGCCTGGGCAGCCTAATGCCGCTCGTCATGCGAGTCTGGGCCAACCTCGACCGCCGCGTGTCGACGCCGCAGCTCAACAGCATCATCCGCGACGCCGTTTACGCGCATCCCGCGCCGGGGCACGGCGGCAAACCGCTGCGCATTTACTACGGCGCGCAGGTCGGCACGCATCCCCCGCGCTTTCTCTTCCACTGTAACGACCCCGATCTCGCGACGCGCTCGTACCGCCGCTTCTTGGAGAACACGCTGCGCGCCAACTTCGATTTCGAGGGCGTACCGCTAACGCTCGATTTCAAACCGCGCACGCGCGACGAGGACGAGGCGGGGTAGCACTTGCCCGACCTCACCTCGCTGACGCCCGATGAGATCAAGATTCTGCTTGAATCTTGTGTGCTCTCGATGCTGTTTGGCTCGCTGCCGTTCGGCTTCGCCGTCGGACTTTTCGCCTATGGGAGCGACATTCGGAAGTCAGGCAGCGGAAACATCGGAGCGGCGAACGCCCTCCGTTCGTATGGGAAATTCGGCGGAGCGATCGTGCTGGTTATGGACGTGCTCAAAGGCTACGTTGCCACAATCGTCGCGCTCACCTCGGCGCATTGGGCCAGTTCAAATCTCGCACTGGCAACGGCGATTGCCGCACTCGCGGTCGTCGCTCACTGTTTTTCGCCATGGCTGCGCTTCAAGGGTGGTAAAGGCGTGGCGACGTGGCTCGGCGTCTTGTGCGGTCTCTCTTGGATCGCCGGCGCGGCGTTCATCGCGATCTGGCTCGCGGCCGTCATACCCACGCGCTACTCTTCGCTCGGTTCGATCATTGCGTCGGTGCTATCGCCGGTGGCGTTGTGGCTGCTCTTCCACGATGTCGGGGTTAGCGTCGTTGCGGCGCTCGTCGCGCTGCTGATCGTCTGGAAACATCGCGACAACATCGCACGCCTGCGCGCCGGCAGCGAGAGCAAGATCGCCTTGCGCCGCGCGGAAGCCTAGCCCCGCGAGCGTCGCGCGAGGACTCTGAACCAGGGACCCTAAAAGACGGCCCGACATGATTTCTTCGAACGATTTCCGCAACGGCGTCACGATCATCGTCGATAACCAACTTTGGACGGTGATCGAGTTCTTGCACGTCAAACCGGGTAAGGGCTCGGCCTTCGTGCGCACGCGGCTCAAAAACGTCAAGACCGGCTCGACGGTCGAGCGGACCTTTCGCGCCGGCGAAAAGCTCGAGCGCGCGACCGTCGACAATCGTGAGATGGCGATGCTTTACAACGATGCCGATGGCTACCACTTCATGGATAGCGAATCGTTCGAGAACGTCACGTTGCAGCGCGAATTGATCGGCGATCCGGCCGACTTTCTCAGCGATGGCATGAAGGTGCAAGTGCAGATTCACGACGGCACGCCGATCGGCATCGATCTTCCGGCGCACGTGGAGTTGCGCATCGAAGAGACGGACCCCGGCTTCAAGGGCGATACCGCGACCGGCACCACCAAGCCCGCAAAACTCGAGACCGGCGCGACCGTGCAAGTTCCGCTCTTCGTCAATCCCGGCGACGTGATCAAGATCGATACGCGCGACCGCCGATATATAGGCCGCGTCAGCTGAATCTCGCACTGATCGCGGAGCTCTTCGCGATCGGCCTTGTGGCCGGCGCGTTCGGGACGCTCGTCGGACTCGGCGGCGCATTCATCGTCATCCCGGTGCTCAGGCTCGCGTTCGGCGTTCCGCCTGCGTTAACGGCGGGCATCTCGCTCGTTATGGTGCTGGCCAACGGCGTCAGCGGCTCGATCGGTTACTTACGTCAACGCCGCGCGGATTGGCGGCTCGCACTCCTCATCGCTTCGACCGGCGTGCCGACCAGCATCGCGGGCGCGATTCTCGTGCAACGCGTGAGCCACACCGGCTTCGATCTACTCTACGGCGCGATGCTGATCTTCCTGTTCGTCAACGTCATGCGCCGGCGTATGGAATCCAAACTTGCGGTGCAGCCCGTCCAGAACGTTACGGGGATGACCGAACGCAGGCTGGTGGATGCGGAAGGAACCGAGTTCCGCTATTTCTACAGCGCCCGCCTGACGCTCGTAGCCGGCTTGTTCATGGGGTTCGTCTCGAGCTTCTTCGGAATCGGCGGCGGCATCGTCTTCATGATGCTGGCGATTGCGAAGTTCCGCATGCCCGCCCATTTGATTACCGCGACCTCAACGGTCGCCATGCTGCTGACGGCGCCCGTGGGCGTTCTGACGCACGCGTTAGCTCGCGACATCGATTGGAGTTTCGCCGTTCCGCTCGCGTGCGGCGGCCTCGTCGGCGGACAACTCGGCCCGCTGATCGGCAAGCGTTTATCGACCCCGCAGCTTCTCGGCGCTCTCGGCTACGCGATGCTGATCGCGGCCCTCGCGCTCGCCGCGCGTCACCTGTTTCCGGCCTAGGCCGGGACGCGCTCGGGCAAGAGCCGCCGCGCCGCTACCCCGAATTCAATCCAGCGCGCGACGCTATCGACGGACTCGTCGACTTTGGCGGCCGATGCGCGCAAGAGCTCCGCGTATGACTCGGCTTCGTTCGACGCCCCACAGTACAAGACGATGATCGCAAGCAACAGCGTGTCGAACGTCTCGCGCTGAGCCGCGCTCAACTCGACGAGCGGCAGCGAACGCGCCAAACGGGCCCACGCGCGCGCGAATGCTTCGCAGAGTTCGGGCCAACTATCGAAGAGCGCCGAAAAATCCGTATCCGGAATGGCTTCGATCCGGCGAAAGATCGGATTGCGACGCTGGTCCAGGGTTGCGACGTCGCGGATATTGGAGAGCCGATCGGCGAGCGCCGAGAGCAACCTGAGGAGCTGGCGGACCGGCGCATCTTGCGTATCGGCCTCAAGGTCTTCGAAATCGGCGAGTTCGCGCAACGCTTCGCGCACGCGATGGGATTGCGCGCGCGCTGCGTCGCCCAGAAAGACTGCGTTCAACACTACGAACGCGATCGTGCGAACGGTCTCGCGCGCGGTCGCGCGGCTCTCGCTAGGCACGTGCTCGGTGAGGGTAACGGCCACGCGATCGGCCGCCGCGAGAATATCGCGACTCTTCGCCGTTCCGAAACGCGTGGTCAAGCCGGTATAGCCTTCGAGCGCGCGCTTCGCCAAACTGAAGAGACGCGCCATGCGCGCGATTAAGTCGGCCTTGACGAGTTCCACTGGAATCGAGTGGTCGCCGTTTCGCGCCAACTCGAAGGCGAGCGTCGAAACGCGAAAGCGCCCTCCAAGCGAACGGCGACATTCCATCAAGCGCCGGAGCCGATCGATCTGCCGCGCCCCGAGCCCGTCGGCCCCCGTCCCCTCGATCGGTTCGGCCCGATCGATCAAACGCGCTTCGACGAGCGCGTCCCACGATTTTCGCGTCAGGCCATGCGCGGTCAAGGCCTGTCCGAGAGGAACCTGGTGCGCGAAATCCATCCGGCGTTATTGGATGCCGGGCACCCTATCCCCGCGCCCGGACGGCTTCCTACGCACGAATCAGGAACGTCGCTGGGCGGCCCGCGGTTCGTCGCTTACGTCGCGCGTTTCGAGGACTTCCATNNCAGTTCCAGCGTGCAGCGGTCGCAACGCAGGATGAAGCGGCGCGTGCTCTCGCGGCGCGGCGGAGCGGTTCCCAAATCGTGGTAGATCGAGCCGAGCCCCAGCTCGTTCATCTTGCGCTTGAAGGCACTCCCGTGACCGGGATTTTGGCCACGCGCAAAGAGCCACGCGTGAATCATTTCATGCAGTAACGTTTCGCGCAATGCCTCCGGGTGTTTCTCGAAGTGCTTGGGGGAAAGTTCGATCAAGGGCGGCTTGTAGGTGATGCGCCCGGCCAGGTTTCCGAAGCGGCCGTTGTAGGCGATCCGATGCGTCGGAATCTCGCCGGCAAAGCATTCGTTGTTGAGCTGCGCGAAGAGCAGCTGGAGTTCGGAGACGTCGGGCAACACGTTGTCGAGGCTTTGCACGCGGCTACGCGAACCTTCCTGCCAATGTACCATGGGCCCGCACGCGGCTTGCCGCCGCGCATTTCCATTCCGATCGTCATCGTCGGCACCGTCCTCATGCTCGCGCTGATCCTCAACTTCCTAAAGACGGGTCTCGGCGTGACCGGTGCGGCGCTCGGCCCGAGTGCGACGCAAAGCGACGCGGCGGCTGCGCCGATGGGCGTCGCGGTTCCGCAATCCGGCGTCGACGCCCCCGGTAATGGCGTCGGCGGAGGCACGGCTGCTCCGGCCGGAGGCGGACCGCCGGCGCCGATCCAACGCTTACTGACCGAACTCAAAGGGCGCGTCGTACGGAACCCGAAGGATCGCTCCGCGCTTCTGGGTCTGGCGCAACTCTACGCCGATGCCGGTAAGTTCTCACAGGCGCTGCCCTACTATCGGCGCGCGGTTGCGGCGGATCCATCGAATCCCGAGACACGTTTCGAATACGCCACCGCACTCCACTCGAGCGGCGACGATCGAAGCTCGCGTGAAGAATTGCGCAGGCTGCTAGCCCTCAAGCCGGATTTCGTTCCCGCGCTCGATGCGTTGAAAGGTTGGGGAACCTAGATGCGACTCTATATCTCGGCCGACATGGAAGGTACGGCCGCAGTCGCATCGTGGACTCAGGTCGATCCCAAAAACACAACCGAATATCCGTACTACCGGCGCCTGATGTCGCTCGAGGTGCGCGCCGCGATCGACGGCGCGCGCGAAGCCGGCGTCAAGGACGTGCTGATCAACGACTCGCATTCGGCGATGCGCAACGTCATGTGGGACGAGCTTCCCGATGACGTTCGCATGATCTACGGAAACCGCAAGCCCTTCTCGATGAGCGAAGGTATCGAAGCCGGATACAGTGCGGCGTTTTTCACCGGATACCACGCGGGAATCGGCGACGCCGATGGAACCCTCGACCATACCTACACGCCCGACACGCTCTACAACGTCCGCGTCAACGGCATCCGCTGCAGCGAGGCAACGCTCAATGCGGCCGTCCTCGGAATCTACGACGTTCCGGTGGCCTTGATCAGCGGCGACCGCACGACGGTCGAGAGCGCGCTCGCGCAATTGCCCTGGCTCGAAGGCGTCATCACGAAGGAATCGATCGGGCGCTTCGCCGTCAACTCGCTCTCGCCGGCCGAAGCGCGCAAGCGTATTCGCGTTGGCGCGCAGCGGGCGATCGAACGCCTCGGCGAGATGAAACCATTTCGCTTCGAGTCGCCGATATCGCTCGAACTTGATTTCGCCGGAACGCAGAATGCCGACTTCGCCGAGTTGATCCCCGGCTTCGAGCGGATCGGCGGCCGGAGCGTCCGCTTCGTGCACGACGATTACGCGGTCGTCTTCAAAGCCTTCGTCGCCGCCTTCCGCCTGGGTGCGGCCGCGAACGCACCGGTTTAGACCTCGTCGGCGCTCGTGATGCCGCCTTCTTCTTGCGCGCGCCGACGCGCGCTCTGCGTGTAGACGCGAAGCTCGGCGATGTCGCGCGGAAAGATCAAGCCGAGCGTCCAGTCGGCGGCGACCCGCAGTTGGCGATCGAGTCCGGGCAGCCGCAACAGATAGTACGTGCGCCAGACGACCCACGCCAAAAATCCGGTCAGCAGGAAGCGGCCATTCAAACCTGCGACGCCGCGCCGTCCGCCGAGCGAGGCCATCATGCCGAGCGCTTCGTAGCGAAACGGCTTGGTCGGGCGGCCGGCGAGCGTCGCCGCGATATTCTGGGCGAGGACCGGTCCTTCGCGAATCGCATGTTGTGCGGTCGGCGGATAGGGCCGGCCGTCGGGGCCGGGAATCGACGCGCAGTCGCCCAGCGCCCACACCCCGGCGTGTCCGCTCACCGATAAATCGCGCTCGACCACAATCGCGCCGCCGCGACCCGTGCCGATCGGCAGGCTCGCGACGATCGGAGACGGCTTGACGCCCGCGCTCCATACGATCGTCGAAGTGGCGATACGCGTCCCGTCCTTGAGTGCCAGGAACCCCTCGCCGGCGCTTGCGACCGGCGCGTTCAAGAGGACGCGCACGCCGCGCCGCTCGAGCGCACGCGCGCTGTACTCGCCCATGCCGGCCTGCAACTCGGGCAAGAGCTTGCGGCCCGCCTCGATCAGAACGATTTCGATTTCGCGGCGATCGAGCGTGCGATAGAAACGCACGATACTCTTGAAAAAATCGACCATCTCACCGGCCGCCTCGACGCCCGTGAAGCCGCCGCCGACGAACGCGAACGTCAAGAGTTGCTTGCGGATTGCCGGATCGGTCGCGACGTCGGCCAACTCCAGCATCGCGATCGCATGATTGCGCAGGCGCTCGGCGTCTTCGAGCGTCTTCAGCGGCAGCGAGCGCTCCGCGATGCCAGGCAGGTTGAAGGTTGAGGTGACCGCGCCGAGCGCGAAGACGACGTGATCGTACCCGATCGCGCGGCGCGTTCCATCGAGCGGATGCTCGACCTCGACCGACCGCGTCCCCAAATCGACGCCGCGGACATCGCCCAGCACGAAGTTCGTGCGCCGCAACTGCGCGCGTACGGGCGTCACGATGTGACGCGTCTCGAGGTTGCCGGAACTTACTTCCGGCAGCATCGGCGTGAAGACCGAGAAATTCTCGCGGCTCACCATCGTGATCTCGGCCTCGCCCGGCCGCAGCAAATGCTCGAGTTTGCGCGCCGTCGCCAGCGCCCCGAAACCGCCGCCTAAGATCAGAATCCGGACCATACCGGGGCCTTCGTCAGTCTGCAGGCGGCCGCCGCTCCCGCGACCACCGATCCAACTCGGCGACCCGGCGAGCGTAGCGCTCGGCGTTGCCGATATCGCCCGGGGCGCGCTGCCCGTGGCGGGCGATGACGTACCAAAGCAGCATCGCGTTGCGCCGGATCATCAGCTCGGGAAGAAACCGTGATTCTTCGGCGCCGAGCGGCGCCGCCGCGTGGTACGCAAGCGCGAACGTCTCGGCACGCGTCGTGTCGAGCGGTACGTCCTCGCCCGCCCGCGCATAGGCGTCCGCGGCGGTCGCGACGTCGTACGCGCGCTCCGTCTCGTGCGCGAAATCGAAATCGAGCAGCGCGACGACGCGACCCTGCTCGACGACGACATTATCCGGGTGCGGGTCGCCGTGCACGGTCGAGAGCGGCAGACGCGCGGCGTACGGCACGAAGCGGGTGAGCGCGCCGGAGACGGCGAGGATCGTCTCGTCCCACGGCAAGCGGCGCGCGAGCGACGGTTCGGCGGCGAAACGCAACAACCGATCGCGCAACCAAGCGAGTACGCCGACCGTGCGCGTGGAGCACGGTTGCGCCGGATGAAAATCGACCATCGCGCGGTGGAACCTGGCTAGCGTTTCGGCAGTAGCCGCCGCCGCACTGCGCTCGCCCGTCGTGCCTTCGACATAGGGAAGGACGGCCACAAACGCACCGTCCTCGAGCAAGATTGAATCTCCGTCCGGAGCGGAGAGCGGCGCGTGCACTTGAGGCAATCGGGCGGCGGCGTGGCGCATGACCGCGTGTTCGAAGAAAACCGCGCGGCGCGTGACGTGCAGGCGGCCGTACTTGCGCACCACGACGCTGGTTCCGTCGGCGCGCGTCACGCGCCAACTCTCGTTGCTGTAACCGCCGGCAAGTTCGTGCGCGCTGACCCCGGAGACGCCGCAGAGCGCGGCAATCCGCAGCGCATCGGCGCCGTTCATGCGCCGCGCAACGGAAGCCGGCTCGGCGAGAAGACGGGGCGCCACTTAGAGAGCCGGCCGCCTCGACGGCGAAGTCCACTCTCGTGCATCAGATTCAACCCGCTCCTCGTCCGGTCGAAGCTCAGTACCTGCCGCCCGGGCAGCGCCCCGACTCGAGCGGCACGTGGAAAGGCATCGGCGCCGGCGGGATCGGGATCGGCGTGCTGTTCCTGAAGTTCAAGACGTTCCTATTCTTCGCGCTCGGCTGGCTCAAATTCGCCTTCCTCGGCAAGATTCTCCTGAGCTCCTTCAGCTTCTTGGCGTCGGTCTGGGTCTACGCGCTCTTTTGGGGCTGGCAGTTTGGCCTCGTCTTCGCCCTCTTGATTTTGATTCACGAACTCGGGCACGCGGCGTTCATGAAGTTTTATGGCGTGCCGGCCTCGCTGCCGTATTTCATTCCCGGCATGGGTGCGTTGATCACGATGAAAGGTCGCCCGGCATCGGCGCTACACGAAGCGTACATCGCGCTCGGCGGCCCGTTGTTCGGAACGCTCGGAGCGCTGGCGTGTTACGCCTACGGTGAGGCGACGGGAACGTCGTTTTGGATCGCCGCCGCGTACACCGGGTTTCTCCTCAACCTGTTCAATCTGTTTCCAGTGATGCCGCTCGACGGCGGGCGCGTCGTTGGGGCCGTTTCACCGCGCGTCTGGATTTTTGGACTCGTCGCTATGATCGTCGCCGCGGTCGCCTTCCGCTGGTGGAATCCCCTGATGATCATCTTAGTGCTGGCAAGCATCCCGCAGGCGATCGCGGCCTGGCGCGGGCAACTCGATTCGGCCTACCACGATCTCGCGCCCATCCAACGTGGCGGCGTCGCGCTCGCATACTTTGCGCTTGCCGCATTTCTCTTCGTCGCGATGCAAGCATCGCATATCGCGGTTCCGGCGGCCTAACGCTTGCAACGCGCGGCGGCATTAGCCTGCGCGGTGCTGGCCTTGGCAGTCGCCTTCTTTGTCGTGCGTCCGGTTTCGACGCCGGGTCCCGCGTTGCGCGACTTCGAGTCGTACTATGCGGCCGGCAGAGCCTGGTCGCAAGGCGACGATCCGTACTCGCGCGCGATCTGGCGCACGGAACGCACGATTCCCGGCGTCGTTGCGACGCGCGACGAACTTCTGCCGTTCGTCGGACCGCCGTTCGGCTTGCCGCTCTGGGCAGGCTTCGCGCGACTCGACTATGGCGCCGCAACCTTCGTGTGGGGCCTCGTGCTGGCGCTCGCGTTCGCAGCGCTCGCCTTCGGCAGTCTCCGGCTTGGCGGCGGACGCATCGGCGCGTTCGAACTCGTCGCGGTGCTCGCAGTCGCGGCGGGCTTCGGACCGCTCACCAGCGGGCTGGCGCTCGGCCAGGTCGCAATAGTCGCGTGCGCTGCGTCGGTTCTCACGCTGTTCGCGCTCACTCGCGGTGCATTTGCGGCGTCGGGCGCAGCGCTCGTCGCGGTGCTCCAACCTAACGTCGGCATCGCGCTCGCCGGGCGATTCGGGGGACGTCGTTCGTGGATCGCGTTCGCGCTGACCGGTGCAGTTGCGCTAGGTGGTTCAACCATCGCACTCGGGGGACTGGCCGGCCTCGCACACTATAGCGACGTCGTGCGAAGCCATGGCGTCGCCGAAAACGGCATTGCAATTCAGACGACGACTGAAGCAGTCTTACGCGCGTTCGGCGCAGACGCGTTCTGGGCGGTTGTGACCTACGCGCTCATCGCGCTGCTGCTGCTCATACTCCTCGCCCTTCAATTCATGTGCGCCAGGTATGGACCGGTCGAGCGCTTCGCCCTGGCGTGTGCGGTGCTGCCGCTCGTCATCCCCTTCGCGCACGAACACGACTTCACGATCGCGTTCTTCCCCGCAATCCTCACCGCACGGCGAAGTTCCCCGCGGCTCTGGCCGTTCGCCGCCATCGGAGCGTTGCTGATCGGCGTGGATTGGCTCGGGCTGGCGCAACGCCCGAGCGGACTGGCCGCGACCTTCTTCCTGACCGTCGCCGCCGCGCTCGGACTCTGGCTGCTTGCGAACGTGCCGCTGCGCGCCGCGTTGTGGCCGCTGAGCGTACCCCTCGCCGTCATCGCGTTCGGCAGCGCCGCCGCCGGGCACGTGCTCCCGATCTGGCCGGATGCGCTACCGCTCGATTTTCACGTTCCCGCAAGCGCTTCGGCGGCGACGGTCTGGGCACTCGAACAGCATCTCAGCGGCCTCGGAGCGCTCGATCCGATGTGGGGCGTTCTGCGTCTCCTGCCCCTGCTCGGATGCGCCGTCGTTTGGGCAGCCGCGAGTCGCGCGCTCGTGCAAACGGCCGAGCCTACGGCGTAGCCGGCGCGAGCGACCAGTCGGCGATGTTCCAGAAGATCATCGACGGGCCGGGGCGCACGCCTTTGAGATCGTCGTTGAAGGCCATGCGGTCGCGACGTTGCGAGATCACCATGAACGGCGCGTCGCGGCCGAGGATCTCCTGCGCCGCGATCAAGTCGCGCGTGCGACGCTTGCGATCGTAGCTCGTGAGCGAATCATCGACGAATGCGTCGAGCGCGTGGTTACAGTATCCCAGATAGTTCTGGCCGTTCGGCGAAATTTTCGCACACGTGTAGAGGTTCGCGAGGTCCGGTTCGGGCGCGAGCGACCAGGCATACGAGGCGATATCGTACTTGCGGGTCGCGATGATGCCGCCCGCCGCGTACGACGAAAACAGCGTGTTGGTTGGATAGCGGAAGTACTCGAGCCCGATTCCGAGTCTCTGGTACGAGCTCTGCAAGATCAGGACGCGTGCGTCGAGCCCGAGGTTTCCGACGTTGCCGACGAACTTGAAGCGCAGCGTCTTACCGCCCTTGTGACGAAACTTGTCGGGTCCCATCAGCCAGCCGGCCTCGTCGAGCAGCGCGGCCGCTTTCTCGAGGTCGTAAGGATAGCGCGGTGCGTGCGCGTCGTAGGCCCACGACAGGTGCGAGATCGGCGTCCAGTCGCGCCGGCCGATCCCGTGATCGACTTTGGCCCACATCGTATCGAGGTCGGCGCCGTAGATCAAGGCCCGGCGCACGCGAACGTCGTCGAGCGGCGGCGCCGTCACGTTGAAATCGAAGTGCCCGAAACTAGTCGTGTCGTATTCAACAACTTTGATTGCCGGAATTCGCGGAAACATCGGCGCTTGATAGTTGGGCGCGCGGACGTACGCATCGATCTCGTGGGTCCGCAGTTGCGTCAGATCGGTGTTGGCGTCGGGAATGACCTTGAAGACGATGCGCTTGAGCTTCGGTTTGCCGCCCCACCAGCGGTCGAAGGCTTCCATCACGACCTGACTGCTGCGATCCCAACGCACGTACTTGAACGGCCCGAGGCCGACCGGTAACGCATTGTACGGCGCCTTATTGATATCCGCAACGCCGGCCAGCAGATGCTTGGGAAGAATCGCGGGATTGCCGACCGGCGTGAAAAAGACGTTGAGGAACGGCGCGTAGGGTCGCTTTAATTTGAAGACGACGGTGTAGGCGTCGGGTGTCTGCACGCGCTCGATCTCTTCCCAGCCGTGCCGAGTCAGCACGTTGGTCTTGGGGTTGAGAATCGTCGCGACCGTGAAGGCGACGTCGGTCGAAGTGAAGGGCGCGCCGTCGTGCCAGACGACGCCGTGACGCAAGTGGAACGTGATCGTCTTACCGTCGCGCGCGATATCGCCGTTCTCGAGCGATGGCACGCGCAGGCAGAGGCTCGGCACGGGCCGGTTGCGATCGTCGAAGACGAAGAAATATCCCATCGTCATCGCCGATAGGTCGTTGACCAGCGTTTGCGTCGAGAGTAGCGGATTGAGATTATCGAGGTCCTCGCCGTCGGCCCAGCGCAACGTATCGGGGATCGTCCACGAATGCAATTCGTGACCGGCACCTTGCCCGGCGATGCGCGCGCAACCGCACGCGAACACAAGCGCGAGCGTCGTTAGAAGCTTCGCGCGCACGCCCGAGCCGCTACTTCGCAGCGGCGCTGGGCACGCGCTTCCACTCGGCGTCGAGCGCCGGCGAAAGTTTGTCCATGCGTTCCAAGAAACCCGCGATCTCCCAGAGCTCCTTATCGGAGAGCGTCGCGCCGAAGCTCGGCATCCCGGTGAAGCGGATCCCATGTTTGATCTTCCAGAACGATTCGGAGACCGGGTTGTCCTCGACGCCGTCCTTAGCCAGCAGCGGTGCGCGAACGTAGAAGCCTTTCGCGAGTTTCGAAGGCTCGCCGTCGGCTGCGCCATGGCAGACCGCGCAATTGGCGGCGTAGAGCTTGAGGCCGTCGCTCAAAGCTTCGTCGTCCGGCGGATACGGATTGGAGATGCCGGCCGTCGCGCGTTTGATCGTGGCGCGTAAGGACGTCTTCGCTGCCCAGCGTTCGAGCTTCGAGGGCTTGCCGTCCGCATTGGCGGGGACCAGCCCGGCAACGACCCCCACGTACCCCGCCGCGGCCAGCAGCAGTAGCGCGACAACGAAGCCGCCCAACAGGTACGCAACCTTCACGCTCAGATATCCACGTTGAGCATATCGTCGAACGGCGCGAGCGGGTTGGGATGCCAGTTCTTGAGATCCGTGTTATACGCGTAGATCTCTTTACGCGCGTCGAGCACGATCGTCGGGACGTCCTTGTCGACCTGTTCTTGAATGAATTTCAAGTCACCGACCCGGTCTTCGCGGTTGTAGTGCTCTTTGGCGTGATCCATCGCCGCGGTCACTTCTTTGTTGCAGTAACGCGGATCGTTCTGGCCGTCGGGCGGGAAGCGATAGCAGGCGTAAAGGTTCGAAAGGTCCTCATTCGGATCGGTGCCCCAGCCAAAGTTAACGATATCGAACTTTCCGCCGTAGATAATGCCGCCGCTTGCCGCCGGCGCAAACATCACCGCGGCCAAGTAGCGTTTGACCACAAAATCGACGCCCAGTTGCTTCCACCAGCCGCCGATGAGGAGCAACTGCGTATCGGTATCCGGCGACCCCGTCGAGCTTGCGTACTCCAAACTCAGACGCCCCACACCGTCCTTCGCGCGAATCCCGTCTGGGCCGCGCTTCCACCCGGCCTTATCGAGGATCTCGTTCCCCTTCGCTATATCAAACGGCACCAAGGCCAAATCTTCGTGGTACGAACTGGCCGGAGTGACGACCGATTCGTTCAACAAATAGAGTCCATAGCGCACCTTGTCGTTGAGCGTCTTGCGGTCGGTCGCATAGCGCAGAGCTTCTCGAACCGCCGGATCCTTAAGCACGGGATGGCTCATGTTGAAGTCGATGTGATCGAAGAAAAAGCTGGGCGTGGTGAGAATCGTGACGTCTTTGATCTTCTTGAGATCGGGGACGAAGTGCGGCGCAACCGGAGTCCAGAGATCCAGCTCGTGGGTCTTCATCTGCTGCAGCACGGTGTTGCGGTCGGGGATGATCTTGAAAACGATGCGCTGAAGCTTGGGCGTTCCACGCCAGTAGGTTGGATTGGCGACGAGGATGACCGAGTCGGCGCGCTTCCACGCCTCGTACTTGAACGGCCCGATCCCGACCGGTAACGAGTTGTACGGGACGTTGTTGAGATCTTTGTAGCCCATCAGCAGATGCTTGGGCAGAATCGCCGGGTTCGCGCCCGCGGTCGTGAAGTAGGTCTCGAGAAACGACGAATACGGTTTCTTCAAGTGGTAGATGACCGTATACTTATCCGGTTCGTCGACCTTCGCGATCAGATCCCAACCGTCGTGGCTGACCACATTGTTGGCCGGATTGTTGACCTGCTGCGTTGAGAAGACGACGTCGTCCGCATCGAACGGCGCACCGTCCGACCACGTGACGCCCTTGCGTAGGTGCCAGGTGATCGTCTTGCCGTCCGCGCTGACGCCACCGTTCTTTTGCATCGGAATCTCGGTCGCAAGCTCGGGAACCGTCGGCTCGCTGTGCTCATCGGTCCGAACGAGCCAGGCCATCGTCATCTGAGACAGGGAACTGACGACGGCTTGCGTGGACGTGAGCGGATTGAGGCCAACGATATCTTCGGCCGCCGCGTAGCGTAATGTGTGCGCCTGCGTATATGGGTGCTCGGTTCCGGGGCCCGGTGCTGTGCCGACCTTCGTGCACGCGCTCAGCACGCCCAGGCTCAAGCCCAGGGCAAGAAATCGCTCGACTGTTCTCACGAGTTACACATCCACGTTCATGAAATCGTCGAATGGCGTTACCGCATTCGGACGGAAGTTCTTCAGATCGGAGTTGTAGGCGAAGATATCCTCGGGAATACTGACCACGTAGCTCGGCACGTCCGACGCCAACTCTTCTTGCACGATCGCGTCGTATCTCTTCTGTTGGGCGAGATCGTAGGTCGCCAAGAACGCGTCCATCGCGCTTTGGGCCTTGCGGTTGCACCAGCGCGTCACGTTCTGGCCCCGCGGCGGGGCGGCGTCGCAGCCATAGAGTTCGGAGAGATCGCCGCTCGGCGAGAGCGACCAGCCATACAGAATGGCGTCGAACCGGCCGGTGTAGATCATGCCGTTGGGGTACCCGAACAGGAGCGCGAGATCGTAGGTCTTGCGCTCAAGTGCGACCCCGGCGTCTTTCCACCAGGCGCGGATCAATTCGATCTGCTTATCGGTATCCGGGCTGCCCGTGTTCGAGACGAACTCGATCGAAAGGCGCCGCCCGCCCTTCACCCGGATGCCCCCGGGACCGACCTTCCAGCCGGCCTGGTCGAGCAACGCCCGCGCCTTGCCGATGTCGCGATGCGTAGTCGCTATGTTCCCATCGTAGAACGGACTCAAGCGTGAATACAGGCCGTCCTGGACGACTCCCAGGCCGCGCGAGACCTTATCCCGCAGCGCGTCGCGATCGATCGCCAGCGCCAGCGCTCGGCGCACGCGCGGATCGCGGAGCAGCGGCCGGTCCAGGTTGAAATCGATATGCCCGACGCCGTAACTCGGCTGCCGCACGACGCGCAGCGATTTTATCGCGCGCAGCCGCGGATAGTATGCGCGCGCCGCGTCCGGCCAGAGGTCGATCTCACCCGTCTGCATCTGCAAGGCGACCGTATCGCGACTCGGGATGATGTGATACTCGATGCGCTGCAATTTCGGTATGCCGCGAAAGTAGTTCGGGTTCGCCTCCATGGCGACGCGCTCGCCGCGAATCCATTCGACGTAACGAAAGGGGCCGATCCCCACCGGCTTCGCGTTGTAGCCATCGGAATTAATATCGGCGGTCTGCTCGAGCAGATGCTTGGGCAGGATCGCCGGGTTCGCGCCCGCGCTGCCGAAAAACGTGGGCAGAAACGACGCATACGGCCGGCGCAAGTGGTAGACGATCGTCGCTTTGTCCGGTTCGTCGATCCGGGTGATCAGATTCCAGCCGGACCGGCTGAGGACGTTGGTCTTCGGATCGAGCACGACTTTGGTCGTGAACATGACATCGTCGGCATCGAAGGGCGCGCCATCGGACCACTTCACGCCCCGGCGTAGATGAAACGTGATCGTGCGACCGTCGGCAGAGATTCCATGGTTTGCCTTCGACGGAATCTGCATCGCCAATTCGGGAACGGGTTCGTTGTGACTATCGTAGCGCACGAGCCAGGCCATCGTGAGCTGAGCCATGCGTGACAATGGGATCTGGGCGCCCAGCATCGGGTTGAGCGTAGCGATATCCCCGATGTCGCCGATGCGCAGAACGTGCGGCCGCGTGGATGCGTTTTGCCTCGGCGCATCCGCCGCGGCGCTCGGCCTGAATCCCGCGCCGGCGAAGGCAAGCAGCGCGACGAGCCCGATGCGACGCAACTAAATATCGACGTTCATGAAGTCGTCGAACGAGCTGACCGCGTTCGGATGAAAGTTCTTCAGGTCTGAATTGTAAGCGAACAGATCCTCGTTGATCTGCAGAACGTAGATGGGAACCTGCGCGGCGATCGCTTCCTGGACGGTTTCGTCGTACTTTTTCTGTTCGCCGACATCGTAGGTCAACTTGAACGCGTCCATCGCCGCATTGGCCTTCTTATCGCACCAGCGGACGTCGTTCTGCCCATTGGGCGGAATCTGCGTGCAGCCGTAGAGATTCGACAGATCGCCGCTGGGCGAGAGAAACCAGGCGAAGACCACGACGTCGAACTTTCCGCTATAGATGATCCCGCCATTCTGCGGCAACGCGAAGAGCAGTGCCGGATCATAATTCTTCCGATCCAACTCGGCGCCGATCTCCTTCCACCAGCCCCGGATCATTTCGATTTGGGTGTCGGTATCCGGGCTGCCCGTGTTGGAAGCGAACTCGATCTTGAGTTTCACTCCGTCCTTTTCACGCATCCCGCCCGTGCCGCGCTTCCAGCCGGCCGAGTCGAGTAACGCATTGGCGCTTGCCACATCGTGCGCTTTCGAGGTCCCGATGCGGGGATCGAAAAACTCGCTTGCCTTCGAGATCAGGCCGTCCTGAACGATGCCGAGCCCACGCCCAACCTTCTGCTTAAGGACCTCGCGGTCGATGGCGAGCGAGAGCGCGCGGCGCACGCGAACGTCTTGAACGATGGGGTGGGTCAGATTGAAATCGATGTGTCCAAAGCCGTAGCTGGGCTGCCGGAGAACGTTGAAGCCCTTGAGCGCTTTGAGCCGCGGGTAATAGGCGCGCGCGGCGTTGGACCAGAGATCGATTTCGCCCGTCTGTAGCTGCACCACAACAGTATCGCGATTGGGGATGATCCGGTACTCGACGCGCGTGAGCTTCGGGAGTCCGCGAAAATAATTCGGATTGGCTTCCATGATCACGCGGTCGCCGCGCCGCCACTCGACGTAGCGGAACGGGCCGATACCGACCGGCTTCGAGTTGTACGGATCCTTATTGACGTCGGCGCTGTGCTCGAGCGAGTGCTTGGGAACGATCGACGGATTCGCGCCGGCGCTGCTGAAAAACGTGACGATAAACGGTGAATACGGCTGCTTGAGATGGTAGACGACCGTATACTTATCGGGTTCGTCGATCTTCGCGATCAGGTCCCAGCCGTCGCGCCCCAAGACGTTGGTCTTCGGATCCAAGATCATGCGCGTTGAAAAGACGACGTCGTCCGCCGAAAACGGCGCCCCGTCCGACCACTTGACGCCTTTGCGCAAATGGAACGTGAGGGTCTTGCCGTCGCGTGAGATGCCGCCGTTAGCCTTCGTCGGAACGACCGTGGCGAGTTCGGGTATCGGACGATTGTTGCGATCGAACTTGAACAGCCAGGCCATCGTCAGCGACGACATTCGCGAGAGGGTCAGCTGCTGGGCGAGCATCGGATTGAGCGAGGTGACGTCGCCGATGTCGCCCATGCGCAGGACGTGCGGCTTGGTGAACGCATTTTCCGGTCCCGCTTTGATTGTGGGAGCGCAGCCCAACGAGGCGCCGGCACAAGCCGCCAGCAACGCAATCGAACCGATACGGACAAAACGTCTCACTTGGGAACCTTCTCTTTCCAAAACGACGGAACGCTAAATCGAATACTCGTGCGGATTCCAGAACGGAGAGATCACGGGTGAGGCGGTGTAGCCTTTGAGATCGCTGTTGTAGACCTCCGGCTCGCGTCGGTAGAACAGGATGATCGAGGGGACCTCGCTCGCGAATTGCTGTTGCTCGGTCACGAAATCGCGTTGCCGGCGCGCGCGGTCGACCGTCGCGAGTTCGTCGTCCATCGCCTTGGTCGCGATCGGATCGGTCCAGAAGAGCGCGTTCTGTCCACGCGGCGCCATATTGTGCGCGGAGTAGATGGCGCTGTCGTCCGGATCGGCGGCGCCGCCCCACGCGAAGCCGGCCACGTCGTAGTGGCCGCCCTGCAGAATGCCGGCCGCCGTATTATCGAAGAACTGTGCGGTCGGTGCGTTCTTGACCGCGACCGCCGCTCCGATATCGTGCCACATCTGCTGCACGATGACTTCGATCGCTTTACCGGTGCGGCTCTCGGTCTGCGTCGAGTAGTTGAAGGCGAACCGTTCGCCGTCCTTGACGCGAACGCCGTCGCTTCCGACCTTCCAGCCTGCCTCATCCAGCAGCGCTTTGGCCTTGGCCGGATCGAAATCGTAGTGGGCCGTATCGGCGGTCCAGGCCCACGAGATCTTTGGCGAGAGCGCCGTATCGGTGAGGTCACCCAGACCATGCGCGAGTTTGTCGCGGATCAGCTCGCGGTCGATCGCCATCGCAAGCGCCCGCCGCACGCGAACGTCTTGGAACAAGGGGCGCTTCAAATTGAAATCGACGTGATCGTAGGTGAAGACGGGCGGCGCATCCGCGATCGTGCCGGGAATCCCCTGAAGCTCGGGCCACAGGTTCGTTCCCGCGTGGATTACCATATCGATCTCGTGCGTTCGAACGTTGTTGACCGTCGTATTCTCGTCGGGCAAGATCTTGAAGACGACCTCATCGAGTTTGGGCTTGCCCAGAAAGTAGCGGTCGTACGCTTTCAAGACCACCTGCGATCCGCGGTCCCAGCGTACGAACTGGAACGGACCGCTGCCGACCGGTGCGGCTTGGTAGGCCGCGGTGTTAAACGAACCCTTATCGTCGTTGTACTTTTCGAGCAGATGCGCCGGCAAGATCGGGGCGTTACCGTTCACGCCCCAGAGTTCTTGCAGATACGGTGCATAGATCCGTTTCATATGGATGACGGCTACCAGCGGATCCGTGCAGTCGATATCGGCAATATCTTTGTAGCCGTCCTGCGTAACATCGTTATTGTGCGGATTCATGACGGCTTGCCAGGTGAACTTGAGATCCCGGCACGTCAGTTGCACGCCGTCGTGAAAGTAGATATTGGGCCGCAGCTTGTACTTGAGCGTCAGGCCGTCTTTGCTGACGTCACCGTTCTCGATCGTCGGCAATTCGCGCAATGCATCGGGATGCGGCTGCGAATGCTCGTCGTAGCGTACGGTGTACGAGAACAAGAACATCGAAAGGTCGAGCGCCGCGGCACTCGTCGCGAGCACGGGATTGAGCGACTTGATATCCTGGGCTTCCGCATAGACCAGACGCCCGTGATGCGTCCACGGGTTTCCGCTCGCGCCGCCCTCGGTTTGTGTCCCGACGCGCGTACAACCGGCCAGCGTCGCCACCAGCAGCGCGATCGCGAGTACTCGCCGCATCGTGCCGCGCTCAGGCACGCATCGTCTCCGGATCGATGCCACGCGCCGCGTGAAACTCGGCAAAGGCGAACGGGGAAATCTCCGACGGCTTGATCTCACTGCGGCCACCCCAAAAGACGTTGGTGTAGCCGACATCGATCCCGGATTCGCGCAGATGCTCGTCGATCGCGGCCTTATGCGCGAGCAGCACGTCCTTATCGAGACCGTGCGCTACGCCCATGATGTTGACGTTGCGGAACTCCGGCCCGCCCTCGCGCCAGTAAGCGTGTGTCATGATGTGATGCCGGCCCACCTCGCGTCCGGCATCGAGTTCGCGACCCACCGGCACCTGCCAGTGAAAGAGCGCGTTGTAGCGAGTGACGCTCTGGTTCCCGGCCGTCGCTTTGACGTGTTCGAGGAAGGTCGAAAACCGGCCGATCACGCCGCGCGCCGCGAGCGATTCCGCTACGGCGTAAAACTCCGCGAGCGCAACGCCCGCTTCCTTGGCCCGCGCATGCCACACATCGCGCACGAGTTCTTCGGGAGCAAACTCACGCTTGAGTGCGACCAGCACGCGCCAATCGAGTCCCGAGAGTTCGACCATGTCGCTGCGCTGAACGTCGGCGAGCACCTCGGCACGGCTTCCCGCTTCGAGGCCCCGCCGGCGGATGTGCCCGACGCCGAGAGCGAACAATTTCTTTGCCGGCATCAGGCGAAAGGCGTCGGCGCCGACGGTCTGGCGTACGTACTCGGCGTGTTTCTCGAGCGAGTATCCCTGCGGAACTTTCAACGTCGTCCATAAACGGTAGCTCGAGCCGGGCGTAGCTGCATCGGCCGTGCGAATGACGACATGACCCGAGAACGGATCCTCACGGGACATGAAATCGAAGGCGGCATCGAGCTTCTCGGGGGCGATGCGCCAGGCGACCAGCGCACCGTGCGCGAGGTTCGTCGCCAACAGCGTCTGGCGGACGCGGCGCACCGTTCCCGCGCGTAGCATGGCCCGAACGCGCTCGATGACGATCTCGATCGGCACGCCCGAGGCCATCGCAATTTCGCCGAGCGGATCGCGCAGAAATCCCGCGATCCGGTCTTCGGAGACCCGCAGGATCGCGGCATTCACCGGATCGTCGACGGAAAGCGGGGTCTGGAGAAGGTCCATGCCGAGGCTTTTTCCATCCCGGCAGGGCGTCCCCGCAAGCGCGCCTCGTTAGGGCGTGTTGGCGCCGATCGCGTAGAGGTAGGATTGCTCGGCCTGCCGCAGCGCGTAGACTGCGGAGACCTGATCGGTTAGCGCCTGCGTCAAACCGACTTGCGCGTTGAGCAAGAGCGGCAGCGTCGTCACCCCAAAGCGATACTGCGCTTGAGTGGCGTGTAAGACGTCGATGGCCTTGGCGTACTCCGCCTGCGCCTGGTCGACTTGCGCGCGCGCCGCAACGAGATTGACCAGCGCCTGCTTAACGCTGAGCTGTACCGCCTGCCGTTCGATCTCGAGTTGTGCTCTCTGTTTATCGAGTTGCGAACGCGCATTCAGTACGTTGGCTGCGGTGATGCCCTGGTCGAATATCGGAATCGCGAGCGACGCGCCGAAGGTCGTGGTGTTACGGAACGTGCCTGCGGTGGAATCGGTCGATCCCGTCCCTTGCGTGGCCGTTCCCGAGAGCGACGGGAACAAGCCGAGCTTCGCGCCTTTGAGCGATGCTTCGCTCGCCTGAACGCTGCGCTGCGCGGCTGAATAATCGGGTCGCAGCGCGTACGCGCGCACCAGCGCCGCATTGTAGGTCGGAACGGGAATCGTCGAGATCGCCCCCGTCGCCGTTACCGGCGTGTCGTCGAACGGCCGGATATCGGTATCGGCATCCAGGCCGAGCACATTTGCAAAAGTCGCCTGCGCGTTGAGTTCGACGGCTTGCGCCTTCACGAGCGCGACGCGTGCTTGCGCCGTCGGAAGCTGCGCGGTCGAAAGATCGACGCGCGTCGCGACGCCGGCGGCGAGTTGAGCGCGAACCAAATCCTCTTGCACCAAATCGACTTGGACGGTTTGCACGGCGACGGCCGTCGTGCGCTGCGCCAGCAGCTGGTTGTAATATGCTTGGGCGACGTTGAACGCGACCGTCTGCAGATCGCGCTTGTAGGTATCGGCCGAGGCCGCCTCACTATACGAAGCCGATCGAATCGACGCGCCGACTCGGCCGCCGTCAAAGATCAATTGACGCAGCGTCGCGCTCAGCCCATCCGACGTACTGACGTTGCCGCCGGCGATAACGATGCCGTTCCCCGATCCGGCTTGCCGATCGGTGTGACCCGTGGTCGCGGAACCCGACAGGCTCGGATAGTAGCCGGTCTGCGCGAGCCGTTTGCCGGCGTGGGCGATGCCTTCATCGGCGCGCGCGCTCGTTAAGATCGGCGAACGTGCGAAGCCGACCGCGATCGCTTGCGGTAGTGTGATGATCTGCGGGGCGCCGCTCGGCGGCGGGCCGATACCGACGCCGGGCGCGGGCGAGCCGTACGCCGGGAACGGCATGCTCGTGCCTTGGCTGGCCGGGCCGAGCGTGAAGTCCGGGAACGGCGTCGGTTGAGTCGCCGGCCTGAAGGTGGCCGCCGGCACGGGCGTGGTCGTGGCTTTCGGTTTGGGAGCGGCAGCCGAGGCGCGCGTGCCGCCCAAGCCGCTCGCTGCGATTAACGCCGCCAGCACGAATGCGCAGAGTCCTCCACGAATGCGATTTTTTTCCACGTTTAGTGCCGTGCTTTCGGAGAAGACGGGCTGCCGGATGCCTGAGCGCCGGGAGCCGCCGGCGGCGCGGCGCCGCCGATGGCGACCACGCTACCGTTCTGAAGGGCGTCGGGCCTGGTCGTGATCACGACCATCCCTGGACGCACCGTACCCCGAACCTCGGAGATCGTATCGGTCTGCAATCCGATTTGCACCGCTAGCAACTTGGCTTTTCCATCCTCGACCGTGAAGACGTTGTCGCCCTGATCGGTCTCGAAGATCGCGGTGCGCGGAACGACGACGGCCGCCTTGTGGAACTCCTTGCGGATCGTTACGCTGACCAGCATGCCGCCGCGCAACTGCGCATCGGGGTTCTCTTGCAAGATACGCGCGCGATACGAAAGCGTGCCTTGGGTCGGCGTTGCGTTCACATCGACGATGCGTCCGTGGAAGGTGCGCCTCGGAAGACTCGCGCTGGTAAACGACGCAATGGTGCCGGAATGGACGAAGCTCAGATCTTCATCCGGAACGTTCGCGTTGACGTAGACGCTATCGAGTTGCGAAACGCGCACGACCGGTTGATTCGGGCTCGCGAACGCGCCGGGATCCAGTAAGCGCTGCGTAACGACGCCGTTGAACGGCGCGACGATCGCCGACTGCGCGATCTGCGTTTGCAGCAGCTGCACGTTGGCTTCCGACTGATCCAGAGCGGCGCGATTCGCATCGATCGTGGCTTGATCGACTTGCGTCGAATTCTGGTTGATCTGCGAAGCGTTCAGCGCAGCTTGCGCCGCCGGGAGCGCCTGACGTGCGTTGTTCAATTCTTGCTGCGCCGCCACGAACGCCGCGCGCGACTGTTCCAGCACGGTCTGCGCCACGTAGCCCTGCGCCGACAGTTGCTGATTGCTCTTGTAGACGAGTTGCGCGTTATTCAGCGCCGCGATATCGGTCTGCACGCGGTTTCGCGCCTGCTCCAACGTCTGCTGCGCCTGGGAGAGACCCGAACGGTACTGCTGCTGCGAGATCGGGGCTTGAATCGCCGAACTCTTCAATCGCGCGGCCGCTTGCATGACCGTCGCTTGGTTCGCGGCGAGTTGGGCACGCAACGTCGAATCGTCGATCTGCGCGAGCAACTGCCCGCGACTGACGCGATCGCCTTCGTTCACGAGGACCGCCGCAATCGTCCCGGACTGGGACGAGCTCAAGGTCGACTCCTGAACGGGGGCGATCTGCCCATCGAGCGTGATGTACGTCGCGATGTCGCTCAACTTTGCTTTGGCGACGTCGACGGCCAACGGGGGCGGCCCCTGGCGCGCCGCTCCACCTTTGCCGCAGCCCGATGCCACGACAACCACCGCGACGGCAGCTAGCGCCCACGCGCGAACCTTCATTCTTGTCATCTCCTAATCCGGCCTCACGCGCATTCTACGCATCACCGGGGCTATTTGATTCATCTGCGGGCCGCATCCCCCCGGGCCAAGACTGCGAGCCAGGCGGGACCGCTGCCCCCGCCGGAGTATCAGACCCCTCATGGGCGTCAAAGTCGATATCGGCCGCTCGTACCAGAGTCAGACGCGCGTCGAGGAGTGGATGACGGCCGAGAAGGCCGGCAACAAGGGCGTCGACGTCCTCTCCACCCCAATGCTCCTCCAACTTATCGAGGAAGCCGCGGTCCAATGCCTCGCGCCGATGCTCGGGCCCGATGAGATATCGCTCGGCACCCAGATCGAACTGAACCACCTCGCCCCCACGCCCGTCGGATTTATCGTGCGCACCGAGGTCGAGATCATCGGGGTCGACGGCCGGCGCGTGAACTTCGCCGTGGCCGCCTTCGACGAACGCGAAAAGATCGCCGAGGGCACGCACGAGCGCTATGTGACCGATCGCCCCCGCTTCCTCGCGAATCTGGAAGAGAAGTTGGCCCTCTAGGGCTACCCGGCAGCCCGAGAGAGCTCGTGCCCCCGGCGCCGCGCCGCCCGGGCCAGTTTCATACCGTCTGCTTCAGGGTAAGGAGCACCAAGGTTTCATCGGTCGATGGAGCCACGCAAATTTCAGGAGGTTTTACTTGTGAAACGACTCGTCACGCGGGTCATCGCCACGACGGCGTCGGTCGCGTTTGGGCTGGTCGCGTTCGCGGCAGCAGGCAGCACGCCGGTGCTGGCGCAGGCGGCCGGTTTCGGGTCTCCGCCATCGGGCGAAGTGCCGATTCTTTTCAACGACCAGCACGTCTATACAAAGCCCGACAAACTCAAGCAAGGCCGCGTTCTTGCTGCACTCGTGCGTGGCAGCACGATTCTCGTTCCCCTCCGTTCGATGTTCGAACAGATGGGCGCGACGGTCAGCTACGATCCGCAGACACAAAGTGTCACGGTGACCAAACCGGGCGCAACGATTCAAGTGACGGTCGGACAAGCCACCGTCACCATCAACGGAGAGTCCCGCCCGCTCGACGTACCGCCGGAGATCTACAACGGATCCGTCGTCGTACCCGTGCGCGTGATCTCCGAAGGGATGGGCGCGTACGTTCAGTGGGTCTCCGACAAGCGACTTGTCGTGGTCCGCTACATAGCAGCTCCGATCCCGACGCCGCCACCGACGATGGCACCGCCGCCACCGCCGACTATGGCTCCGCGTCCGCTCCCGCCGCCGCCCACGCCAACTCCGACGCTAGCGCCGACGCCGACTCCGGTGAAGACGATGGCCGGTGAAGTCTTCGTGGTCGGTGATTACGTGTTCTCACCGAAGGTCTACAACGAGTTCAGCCCCGGCAACACCGGTACCGGATCGTGGGCAGGTCGCGCGGCGATCGAATTCCCGCTCTCCGGGCTCGCGGTCATGGCTGAAGGCGACTACCGGACCTTCCAGTATCCGCACAACGTTGGTAGCGGCTTCAACAGCACCAATTGCGGTATCGCAAAACCCGCCGGCGCATTCGGCGACCCGGGCTGCGTCACCGTGATCGGCGGCAACGGAGCGACGTTCGTGCCGGCCTTCAACATGCAAGACACCAGCGTCGATGGTCGCTTCGGTATCGGCATAGCTTCGCCACGCATCTTTATCGTGGGCAGCTATCTGAACCAATGGGGCAACTACGGTTATCCGAAACTCGCCGGTTTCGGCGGTGGGCTCGAAAAGCTACCGGACCTGGACCAGACCTTCTCGGTGTTTGGCAGCGCGCTGTACTACCCGTCGGTCTCCGGAACGTTCATCGACCCGAAGGGCACCTCGTTCAACTTGGCCTACCGGATCCTGAGGTATCAGGCCGGCATCAGCCTCGCGATCCCCTCGACTCCGATCTTCCTTGAAGGCGGGCTCCTGGGCGACAACGGGTCGAATGCGTCGAACGCTCCGGGCAACTACAGCCACAACGGCTACTTCGCAGGCCTCGGTATCCACTTCTAGCCAAAGCAGGCCTGGATTCCAAGCCAATAGGAAGGGCGGCGGGCGTAACAGCCTGCCGCCCTTTCGGCGTTTGGAAGAAGGGAGCGCCTACTCGGGCCAGTAGGACAACGGAGAACGGCAGTAAGTAGGCACACATTTGGAGGAAAGTTTGAAACGAATCAGCACGGGCGTGTTCGCGGCCGCGTTTGCCGCGGGACTCGGGCTGGCGACCGTCGCGGCGACGACCACCACCGGCCTCGCGCAATCCGCCGCGCCGCAGGCAGATTTCGGCACGCCGCCATCGGGCGAAGTTCCGATTCTCTTTAACGATCACCACGTCTATTCCAAACCCGACCGTCTCAAGGCCAACCGCGTCCTCGCGGCGCTCGTGCGCGGCGACACGATTCTGGTCCCGTTGCGCTCGATGTTCGAGCAAATGGGCGGAACCGTAACGTGGGATGCGAGCACAAAGACGGTCGACGTCAGCAAGCCAGGCGCCGATGTCAAGGTGACGGTCGGCAAGCCGGAAGTCATCATCAATGGCGAGAGCCGTCCGCTCGACGTTCCGCCCGAGATCTACAAGGGCGTCGTTCTCGTACCGGTCCGAGTTATCTCGGAAGGCATGGGCGCCTACGTTCAGTGGGTTCCCGACAAGCGTCTCGTCGTAGTGCGTTATATCCCAGCGCCTGCCCCGACGCCGCCACCGCCGCCGCCNNCGCGCCCGACAGCGCCGCCGGCGCCACCGCCGACTCCGGTACCAGCGACGCCGGCCCCGCCGCCGAAGGTCAACCACAGCGAGACGTTCGTGGTCGGTGACTACATCTTCACACCGAAGGTCTACAACGAACTCAACCCCGGCTCGACCACGACGGTCGGCACCGGTACGTACGGTTCGTTCGACGGCAGATTCGGCTCGGAGATCCCGCTCTTTGGCGTTCCGTTCATGCTCGGCGCCGACTTCCGTTACTGGCAGTACCCGCACCCGTCCAATAGCTCGACGGTTCTGCCCTGCCCGCAGACCGGCGATCCGGGCTGCGTAACGGTCATAACGCAAGTCGGTCAAGTCTACGTCCCCGCGTTTGAAGCTCGGGATTCAGATGTCGACGCACGGCTCGGAATCAAGATCATCGATCCGCGAATCTACCTTGCAGTCGCGTATCTATGGCGCAACACCAACTACGAGGGTACGGGAAGTCCGGGCCAGCAACACGGGATCGGCTTCGGTCTCGATAAGCTGCCCGATCTCGACCAACCGTTCTCCTTGTACGGAAGCGCGTACTACTTCCCATCGGTCAGCACCGCCAACCAAAACCTTGGTAACGGAACTGCCGGTCAGATACAGTATCGCGTACTCAAGTACAGCGTTGGTGGAACGATCGACCTCGGCAAATCCCCGCTCTTCCTGGACTTCGGACTCCTGGGCGATAATGGAACGAACGTGAGAAACGCGCCGGCGAACTTCAGCCACAACGGGCTGTACGTCGGCGCGGGTCTCCACTTCTAGCCGAAAACCAACGATAAGAAGAGAAAACCCCTCGCGAAAAGCGAGGGGTTTTCTCTTTTAACCTCCGACCGGAGTGCTAGTGCGGGACCGGCGAAGGCGTCGGCGCGAACATCGATGGATACGGCGTTCCGAAAGCTGAGTTATAGGTTGGCGCCGGCGTGGCGGTCGGCGCNNCGGGGTCGGAAGAGCCAAGACCGGTTCGGCCGCGATCACCTTGCGCAGTTGTGCGGCCTGCGGAGAATTCGCGTACTTGCTATAGAGCCACTTCGCCGTCGCATCCGCCTTTGCGCGGCCCGCTTCAGTCAAGATTCTATCGTAGAGGCGCTGCAGGTAGTAGACCGCGTGCGGTATGCCGTTATCGTGCGGATACTTGCGCTCCCAGTCGCGAATCGAACTCTCGGTCAGTGCGGCTGAGGCCAGCGTCTGGTTTGCGATATCGTGATTGACGTCGTAGCGCANNATGCTCATCTTCAGCGGCCCGAAGTACTCGTCAGCCGGCGCCAAGAGCTTGAGCGCAGTCAGCCGCAGCGCTTCTTTGGCGCCCGCAGGCTTCTTCGACGTGACGGGAGCCTGCGTCGCTGCCGGAGTGGGATTTGCGGCCACACGCGGTGTGATACAGGAAGCGACGACGAGCGCAGAGACAATGACTTGGATACGCTTCACGCCGGGGATAATTCGTGTACCATCGGAAAATACCCGTCGCTTGCGTGCAGACGCAAGCGGCCAACCGTGTCGATTTCGATACATTCTGGCCGCGCGCGATCGAACTCGCCGAGGGGGCAGCACGACGCGGCGCACAACTCATCGTCCTGCCGGAGGGAACCGTGCCGGCATACGTGCTCGGTGCGCAAGCCGTCGACTCCGCACAACTCTTGCGTGCGCGCGATGATGTAGCGCGTGTGGCGACGGCCTTCGGCACGACCATCGTCTATGGAACGGCGCGCATCATCGATGGCCGCACGTACAACAGCGCAAGCGTGATCGGCCCCGACGGCCGCGAATTGGGGCATGCCGAAAAGCAATTCTTATGGCACTTCGATCGCCGCTGGTTTGCGGCCGGAGGTTCGCTGACGCCGATCGCGACGCCGGTCGGGATGCTCGGCGTGCTCGTCTGCGCCGACGGACGCATCCCCACGATCGCGCGAACCCTCGTCGAGCGCGGCGCGGAGATATTGGTGATGCCGACTGCCTGGGTTACGAGCGGTCGCGATCCGGCGGCACTCGAAAACATCCAAGCCAACCTGATGGTCAACGTGCGCGCGCGCGAGAACGGCGTTCCGTTTCTGGCGGCGAACAAGTGCGGCGTCGAACTCGAAAGCGTAGCGTACTGCGGCAAAAGTGCGATCGTCGCATCCGATGGCAGTTTTGTTGCCCGCGCGTCGCAACGGGATGAAACGGTCGTCTTCGGCGAGATCGAAGTGGGCGCACCGGCAAAGACATATGGCCGCGCACTCGCGGTGCCGGCCGAGCCGGTTCGGACGACGCAACGCGCTCGCATCGCATTCGCGTCGGTTCCCGGGCCCGACCTCGGGCGCTTCGCCGAACTGGCGCGCCAAGCCGACGCCGAGATCTTCTTCTCGGCGACGGACTGTGCCGGTGAATGCGATGCACTCGCGTTGCTCTCGCTCGGCGAAATCGGCACCGAGGGCGCCACGGTCCGCCAGGCCGGCGGCCTGGCGATCGGCCTGATCGGTCAGGCGGTTCTCGAAAACCCGGACGGACTCGTCGCGGCTCGACTGAGCGGCGTCGACCTCTTCGCGTGCTTGCTGCGACGCGCGGACTCCGAGGAGCATGTCGCGCTGGCGCGCACGCGCGCCGCCGAGTTGCGCTGTTACATCGTCGTTCTCGACAGCGAGGCCGGTCGCGGTTACGCCGTCGATCCCGATGGCGCACTCGTCGCCGGAACGTTTGACGACTACCGCCTGGCGTCGTTCGGATACGATCGCGCCCGCGCAGGCGCGACGACCGTTGCGCCGCATACGGACGTCTTACGGGGACTCGAGGCCGCCGCGCAGATTCGGCACAACACGAAAGATGGGAACGGATGGAAGCGGAGTTGAGATTCGAATCGCCTGCCATGCGGGCACTGGACACCGCACGCGCGCGCGGCGCGGGCTATGCCGACATCCGCTTTGAAGACGGCCGGGCCGAACGGATCGAAGTGCGCAACGGTTCCGTACTCACGCTCTCCGATGAGAGCAGCATCGGCTACGGAATCCGCGCCTTTTACGACGGGGCTTGGGGCTTTGCATCCAGCGACGATGCAAGCGACGCCGGCCTCGACGCAACGGCTGCCTTGGCGGTCGCCATCGCTAAGGCCGGTGCGGCGGTCGCTGCTCGGCGCTTCGCCGAAGCGCCGGTTGAGGTCTACGTCGATAGCTACGCGACGCCGGTGCAGATCGATCCCGCCGGCGTGCCGCTGGGCGAGCGCGTCGCGTTGCTCCTCGATGTCGAGCGCGCGCTGCATGCGACGCCGCGCATCAGCGTCGGACGCGCATGGGTCGACCTGTGGCGTACCGATAAAGAATTCTACAGCACGACTGGCTCGAAGATCGGCCAGTTACTTTATCAATCGGGCAGTGGCCTTTCGGCTCTCGCCGTCGGCGAACGCGACGCGCAAGAGCGAACGTTCCCTGGCGATGTCGGTCTCTACCAAAGCGGCGGCTGGGAGATCGTTTCCTCCGCGCAACTGCGCGAGAACGCAGCGCGCATCGGTGAACAGGCGAGCCAACTGCTCGAAGCGCCGCAGTGCCCCTCCGGCCAAATGGATATCATCCTCGGAGGCTCGCAGGTCTCGTTACAAATTCACGAGTCGTGCGGTCATGCCGCCGAACTCGACCGCATCATGGGTTGGGAAGCCAACTTCTCAGGGACGAGTTTCCTCGACCCGTCGCTGCTCGGAAAGCTGCGTTACGGCTCCGAAAGCGTGACGATCCTGATCGACAATACGATGCCGGGCGGTCTTGCGACCGTGGGTTACGACGACGAAGGCAGCAAGAGCGTTCGCTCCGATATCATCCGCGACGGAATGCTCGTCGGATTTGAAATGTCGCGCGATACCGCACGCACGATCGGCCGCGAGACCAACGCTTGCGTGCGAGCGCAGAGCTGGCGCAACGTCCCGATGATTCGCATGTGCAACCTCAACTTGCTTCCCGGCGAGACTCCGTTCGAAGCGCTGTTCGACGACGTTGCCAACGGCGTATACATGGAATCGAATCGCTCGTGGTCGATCGACGATCACCGGCTTAACTTCCAATTCGGCTGCCAAGTGGGTTGGGAGATCCGCAACGGCAAGCGCGGCCGCATGCTCAAGAATCCGACGTACGCCGGCGTCACACCCCAGTTTTGGAATTCGTGCGATGCCGTCGCCGACCGACGGTCGTGGGTCGCATGGGGAACGCCGAACTGCGGAAAAGGCGAGCCGATGCAGACAGGCAGGACGGCGCAAGCCGCGGCGCCGGCGCGTTTCCGGAACGTAAAGGTCGGAGTCGGCTACGATGGATAAGGCACCCCGCGAAGCCTTAGCGCGACGTGTGCTTTCCCTGTGTGCTACGGGTGAGAGCGAAGTGATCGTTCTCGATGGGGACGACGGGTTAACGCGCTTCACGCAAAATGCGATCCATCAAAATATCGCCCATCGCGAGACATCGGTGCGCGTGCGCACCCTCGTCGACGGCCGAACCGGCGTAGCCGCAACTAACCTGCTCGACGAAGCGTCGCTGAGCAGCCTGGTCGCGCGAGCCGCGTCGATGGCCGAGCTCGCGCCGAGCGATCCGCTCGCCGGACTGCTTGCGGGCGGAGCGAGCATCGCTCCGCCCGGCGCATACGTAGCGGCAACCGCTCAGGCATCTCCCGAGATGCGCGCAGGCTTGGCCGCGCAGATCTTCGGCATCGCGCAGCGCGACGGGCTTTGGGCGGCGGGCTACGTGAAGTCGTCGCGCTCCGGAATCACCGTGGCGAACTCGCGCGGGCTGCTCGCATCATTCGACGGAACCGACTCCGGTCTCAACGTGAAACAGAACGGTCCCGATTCTACGGGCTTCGCTGAATACTACAGCAACGACATCGGAAAGCTGGACGCGAAGCGAGCGGCGGAGACCGCGGCTGGGAAGACGCAGGGATCGCGCGCGCCCGAAGCAGTCGAGCCGGGCGAATGGACGGTCGTTCTCGAGCCCGCCGCATTTGGCGAACTGCTATCGTATATCACCGAACACTTCTCCGCGCAGTCCTACGATGAAGGCTCGTCGTTCTTGTGCGATGGGCTGGGCAAGACGTTCGCCGGCGAGAATGTGACAATCGTCGACGACTACGCACACCCGTTGGCGCCAAGCATGCCGTTCGACTACGAAGGCACACCGAAACAGCGTGTGCCGCTGCTCGAACACGGGGTCGCGCGAGGCGTCGTGACCGATTCCTACTGGGCCGCGAAACTCGACATCCCCGACACCGGGCACGCGTTACCGGCTCCGAATTCGTGGGGTCCACAACCCGTCAACGTCACGGTCGCGCCGGGATGCAAGTCGACGGCAGAATTGATCGCCGAGACCAAGCGCGGCATATTGGTAAGCCGCTTCTGGTACATCCGGCCGGTCGATTTGCGTCAGACAATCGTTACCGGCATGACGCGTGACGGCACGTTTTTGATTGAGAACGGCAAGATCGCGCACGGCGTGCGCAACATGCGTTTCAACCAAAGCATTTTGACCGCGCTGAACAATGTGGAGTTTTCCTCGGAGCTCGCGCGTTCCGGAAACTACTCATACTCGATCGTGCTGCCTGCCGCAAAAATTCAGGGCTTTAGATTCACGAGCCTGACGGATTTTTAGGAACTGGGCGCAGCTCGGTCACGCGCGGCTCCCGCCCGACAATGCCAAGGACGGCGTCGATCACGGTTGGGTCCCATTGCGTCCCGCGGCCGGCGACCAGTGCGTCCACTGCTCGGCTGAGCGACAGCGCTTCGCGGTAGTTGTGCCGGCTCGCCATCGCATGGAACGCGTCGGCGACTGCCACGATGCGCGCCATCAGCGGAATCTCGTCGCCGCAAAGGCGATCGGGATAGCCCTTTCCATCCCAACGTTCGTGGTGCGAACGAACGGCAGGCGCGACACCCTTGAGCGACGGGATTCGCTCGAGCAGCTTCGCACCAACACGCGAGTGCGCGTGCATGTCGGCCCACTCGTCCTCGTTCAAAGGGCCGGGCTTATTGATGATCTCGCGAGGCGTAGAGACCTTGCCCACATCGTGCAGCGTGCCGCACAACGCGGCGAACTCTTGCTGCTCGGTTGCCAAGTGCATTGCCCGCGCGATGCGCCGGCACCAGGCGCCGACGGCCTTCGCGTGTTCCGCGGTTTCGGGATCGCGGGCTTCGAGGGTCACGAGCAACGAGGTGACGACGTCTTCTCGATCGACCAATGTTGAAGGGTCCACGTGGACACCGTGCTTCCTGGCTGCGTCGGCCTTCTCGATGCGCTGAGCGAGTTCGTTTCCGCGCTCCGTCAGGTACGAAAAGACTTCTTCAGACAACCCGTGCTCGCCGGCGAACGACGCGGACAACGCCGCGCACGTCAGAACCACGAGCCGAGGACATTCGGACGCCGCCCCGGTATCCGAGGCGGCGTCGCACCATGCTTCTAATGATTCCCGACCGCCGGTATAGATCTCGAGAGTCAACTTGTCGAGAAACGTGTTCGTAAAAAGACTCGACGCGACGGTACCAGACCAATGGCCAAAAGACGAAGCTTTTAAGGCGGAGCCTATGAGTTCTCGCCGATGCTCCTCGATGTGGGTCAGGAGACTTTTCGTCGTCTCCGCCGACATCCTCAGGCCACGTAGATTACAGTACTTCCGTGTGTCCTCGGGCGTCCGAGCGCGTTGGGAACCTTGACCAACGTCCGCCCGGTGCGATTTGTGTGATGCGTGCATTTCCGCCCTCCATGGCGTCGTGCGTTGTCTGGCGTCTCTAGATCATCGACCCCGCTGAGGGGCGTCCGTTTGCTAGTAGACGAGAGGAGTGGGCTTATCTTGGGCTTTGCGACTTCCGCTCACCGGGAACGCTCCGATGGAAACCGGAAACGGCTCGATGCTTACGGGAAAGGGCTGAATGCTCACGGGGAAGGGCTGAATGCTAACGGGGAAGGGTTCGATCGATTGGGGCTGCGTCTTGGGAAGCAGATTAGCGCCGCTGGTGTTGCCCGTGCAAGCAGAGAGGCCAACTAGCGAAGCGCCAAGTGCGGCTAATGCGAGAAACCGGCGCACAATATCCTCCAGTTAGAGTGGTGACCAACCTCGCTTAGGATACAGTCGCCACAGGGGAGGCGTCTCTACCCTAAAACAGGGTAGAGAACCGGGGACTTTGTCAGATGATACCGTGCTGACGGGCCAAGGAGACCGCCTCCTGGCGTCCGCTGCAGCCAAGCTTCCTGATAATAGCCTTGACGTGGGAATCCACCGTTTGCGGGCTACGGCCCAGGTCCGCACCAATGCTCTTGCTTGTTCCGCCGGCCGCGAGTGACCTCAGGACTCGAACTTCTGTTCGAGTGAGCGCACCAAAACGAGGTGACGACGAGATGAGGGGCAGTGGTAAACGCTCGATCAATCGGGAGTAGCCGCCAAGACCGGCTTCTCGCACCGATGCGAGCGCATGGGCCATATCTCCGTGGCCGGCGCCCGTTTCGACATGGACGTACGTGGCGCGGACCAGAGAGCAAAGCGTTCGCAAGGCTGGGGACAGTCGCCGGGCTTCCCTTTCTACATCCCTCAAGGCGTTGTTCGCGATCGAACTCCGGCCCAGAATCAAAGACGTCATAGAGAACCAGAGACGCGAGCGGACCACGCGCGGGCTTAGGCTTTCCGGGTAAGTCTCAAAACGCGCAAGCCCGTCCTGACAGACCCGGACTGCAGACTCGGCGGCGTCTCGATTATTCGCGGCTGCTGCATACAAGGCTATTTCGGCTAGGCGCAGCGTCTTTCGAGCCGGATCTGCGAGCGCTTCCGCGCTGCCAATCAGAACCTTGTGAGCGGCTTGAAAATCGCCGTTCCAAGCTGCTTGCAAAGCAAACGCCGGAAGAAGCGCTTCGGTCGACCTATGCTCGTCGGCGGCGGCTGCCGTCTCTAGCTTTCCATCGAGCTCAGAAAGCTTTTCCAGGTCGCCGCGCTCGGCGGCCGACTCATAGCTCGTGATAAGCCCGTAGAACCAGGCCGCCTGATCACCGGCCCGCTCCGCATATTGCATGACCTGGGAGATTGCCCAAGTCAGCCTTTTTTGGTCCCCAGCTTCATGTGCCAAATTGACAAGAATCGAAGACGCGCGGGCCGCGAGGCTAAACATTCCGTCCGCCTCAGCCCATTGAACTGCAGATGTCGCAAACCGTTGCGCATCCTCGGTGGCACCGGCACTGAGGGCAACGTAGGCAGCCTTATGAAAAGTTAGCGCGCTCAGGGACTCATCTTCAAGCCGGGAAGCAATCTCCAGGGCCTCGTCGACCGCTTTTCGTGCATCAGCGAGCTCACCTAGGTTCGATTGGACAGTCGCGATCGTCGCCAAATATCTGGCCTTGATTCTTTCGTCCCGGATCAGCGATGCGTCAATATCCCTAAGAACCTGCGACGCCTCGGTCATTCTAAGTCGACCTATTAGGACCGACGCAAGCCGAATACTAATATCAACTTGAGCATCGTAGTTCTGGGCTAGCGCAAGGGAAGACCTGAACAAAGTCTGTGCGTCCGCATACGCGCCCCTAAATGCCTTCAAGTCGGCAGTGAGAGCGAGAACCGCGGAATCGGAATTCCTTCTAGACAGCGGTAAAATCGCTAACGCAGCATCGACCAGGTCAATAGCCCCGTGGTCGATCAGGCTGGTCCCATGCTCGGCCAAAATTGTCGCAATGCCGTCGCAAGCGCCGATCTTCGTGTAAAGTGTTAGTGCCTCAGTGAACTGCCCGGTTCTCTCCAGTATCCTAGCCGCCGAGGTCACGGCGGAATCGTAAGCAGACTTACCACGCAAGCGCAGCTGGTGCTCGAGAAAGTCTCGGAAGAGCTCGTGATACCTATAGACGTGATCTGAGTCTGCGCTGATGAATGCGGTCAACTTCTGGAGTCGCGCGACGGTTAGAGGCGCATCGTCTCTACCCAGTTCGGCAAAAGCTTTCAGGTCGATTGCTGGCAGGACGGCTGTATCAAGCAAGAACTGACGATCCGACTCATCAAGACGGTCAAAAATCTGCTCAGCGAGATAGCTATAAATCATCTCGCGTGTGCCGCTTGCTACACGCTGCAAGTCTTGAGTCCGAGCGGCGATCCGTAAACTAAACGCAAATGCCGTCGGCCAGCCTTCGGTCAAGGACCAAAGCTCGCGGACATCGGCCTCAGGGATACCGGTGCCAACGCTTTCGGCTACTGCCAGCGCCTCATCAACAGAGAAGCGGAGATCCACTTCATCGATCGGCATGTCCATGCGACCATACGCAAGCCATGTTGCGACTGGCAACTGTAGAGTATCCCGCGAAGCAAGAATCCATTTTACGGAATCGTTGCAGCGATCTATCGTCTCGGCCAGAAGTTTGGTCACGTCGCTCGGACAATTTTGCAAGTCATCGATGACGATCGTGCCCTTAAACTTCTTAACTAGTGTCGCTAGCCAGCCAGCCAATTCTGTGGTCGGCGAATCGTTTCGCAAGGCTTTTTGATATACGTTCGCAACGCTCTTTGAAGCACGAGGCGAAATTAACTCAAATGACTCGACAAATCCGCGAAGAAAAGCCTCGAGAGAAGCGTGCTCCTTGCGCACCGAGAATCGGATATGCTCGACACCGGGGCGACTGACGAAATGGCGGATCGCGACCGATTTTCCGAAGCCTGCGGGCGCAACCACAATCGTGACGGTGTACTCGGCAGCGCGTGCGAAACGCTCAACCAGTCGTTCTCTAACGAGCGGCTCGAAGGTCCTGGACGAATCAGCGCGGCCACCCGCGACTAGCCCTCGGATCACACGATGTCTCCGGAGACCCACCGGCTGCCGCCTGTGGGGCTGTCTACTTACCTGTCAGAAAAGGGTGATCCTTTTCACAGATTATCCCTGTCTCGCAAAAGGGCTTCGCACACTAAAAGAGGTGCATCCTCTCGCCGACCGACCCTCACGCGCTCGCTTGAGCGCGCTGAAGGTACAGCAAAACGAACTGCAGCGAGCTGAGAATCGCCGCAACGGCCGCAGCATCACTAGCGGCAACACCAAGAATGTCGGAAGCGTCGTCCCGGGAGCCCAGTGGCTGCCGGCTCGCGTCGGGACTCATTTCCAGCACGGACAAGGCGGCAATACCGGCTGCGACCAACGGCAGGGCCGCATTAAAAGGCGCCATCCCACCAGCCTCTCCGTTGGCTCCCACAAACGAATCCGCAAAGAGTACTGGGGCGACAAAGAACACGTCGTCGTTGATTGACCGCCCCACCCCAGCCGGAATCGCGTAGGGTATCACCGCGAGTCCAGCACAATGCGCCGGCCAACCGCTGCAATCAACGTCGACCCGGTGCATTTGGAGGTTCCTCCAACCGCGCACTACGCTTGCACCGTGGTCAGCATCCAACCTGACCCGCGTGCCCCCCAACTGGAGCGAATAGGTTCGACCTTGGGTCCTTAGGACGATGGAATCGTGCGTATCGATCTCAATCCACTTGGATCCACTCAGGCAGATACGCCGATTCGCAACGAGCTCCGAAAGTTGAATCCAGGTGGTTTCGCTCAGATCACCCACAATGGACCGAATCCACCCGTCACCAATGGTAAGCGCTTGTACGCATTCTCGCCTACTATTTAATGTTGACAGAGTATTGGTGCGGCAGCATAGCTGAACGTAGCGCGTCGGTCGACGATGAGCCGCTTCTGTGCGTGCCCCGGCGTCGGCCAACGGCATCGTTGTCTGAAGTTCCCTGTTCATTTTCCTCGCCGCGCCTCCGCAAGCCATCAAAGTAGCTGGCTTATACTGTAGGGAGAGTGCGACTCTGCGTCTGTACCAGCGTTTCGGGTAGTCCCCGCGCTTTATTGTCCGACCGCTGGGTACGGGTCCGGGGTATGCGGACAGCTGCGTCGCGCCGGCGACCGACCACGCCGCAAATTGTCAGTACGAAATCAGACCCTGGTCGCGCGCAAGTTCTGCCGCCTGCCTACGATTGCTACAACCAAGTTTTTTCAACAGCGACTTAACATGCGTGTCGACCGTGAGCGGACTTCTGTGAAGCACCATGCCGATATCTCGGCTGCTCCTTCCACCAGCTAGCAGTCTTAAGACCTCAAGCTCGGCAACGGTCAAAGAGCGAAGACTTCCGTTACCATCAGGGCGTTTAAATGGTAACAGTGATACCAGCAATGCGACCCCGGCAATTTCGCCTTTTTGAAGCCGCGCTAACAACGCACTAGACTCGTCGTGACCAATGCCGATCTGAGACGTCACGTACACCGCTCTGGCATATTGAACTAATACTCTAAGCGTCTCTGAATGAGAGCCCCTTTCAGCTTCCAGCTCCCGCAAGATCGAATTGGCTTGCTGAAAACGGCCTAACAACAACTCAGCGAGTCCCAACATCACCCTCGCTCTCACAATTCGGGCCGATGCCCGGTCGCGCTGATCTGTCAGCATTTTAACGGCGATTGTGGCATCTTCGATGCGCGAAAGGCTGAGAGCTCGGGGAAGACTCGAGGCGGCATAAAGCGCGATCTCCGACAAGCGCAGCGCGCGCTGTCGAGAATCCTGATCGACGTATGCATCGTCNNGGGTAGCGCCGAAACCCACCAAGTCAGCGCGTCTACAGCCTGCCGCTCTGCGGCGCTCGGTTGGTACCGCTGGATCTCCGGTCCATCCCCTCGAATCACGGCGCGATCAAACTTATTCAAGACCGCAAGAGACCGCATTCTTGGGTCACCGGCACGCTTTGAATGAACGAGCATCTGGTCAAGCGCCCAAGTCGCCTCTTGCCAATCGTCTCGGTCGAGAGCTAGCTCGTAGAGATTGGTGCATGCAACAGTCGCGAAGTCATACATACCGAGGCGAGAGGCGAGATCAATGCATTTCGTGGCAATAGATCTCGCGCCTGTGGTGTCGCGGGTCTTGATACGAACGAAGCTGGCATACGAGAACACAATCACCGCTAGCGATTCATCATCGACTTCCTGAAGATCCAACATAGCGTCCGCTAGGAGCCTTGTCGCCCCGTCGAAGCGAGATAAACAGGCATAAATGGCAGCCTTAGTGGCTTGAAGCCCGCAGCGTACGCGCAAGTCGCCAATATTGAGGTTGCCGATGTCCTCAACAACCGCGAGTGCCTCGCTGTAGCGCTGAAGGTGAAGCAAGTAGGCCGAATATCTCCACGCTGCATGAGCCTTAGCCGAGTCCGAAGCGGCACACCTGTTCGCTCGGAGGTAGCGGGTTACGGCGCCGCCGTCATCTCCACGCACTGATCTGGTCCTCGCATCCAGCAAGAGCAAATCGACATCAGCGTTGCGCAGACTGTCGGGGATCGCGGCGAGAGCGGATTCTATGGTTTCAAATTCACCATTTGAAAACAGTTCGTCGCCATGAGCCGCAAGCACCCGCGCCATAGAGTGTGTGTTTCGCGATTGAACGTACAGACGCAGGGCGCGGTCGAAGCTTCGTGCGCCCTCAAGAATGGCTGCCATTCGATCCAGCGCTGCGCTGTGCGCCAGAGATCCCTTGGACTTCAGCTCATGCTCGAGGAACTCGCGAAACAGGTCATGGTATCGATACCTGTCCGCTGACTCGGAACTTATGAAAGCCGTGGATTCTCTCAGTCGAGCAATGATGTCGCGTGACTGAGACATTCCATGAGCCTCTAGCAAGGAAATGTCGACGTAGTCTAAAACGGACGTCTCCAGCAAGAAGTGCCGATCCTCGATCGTAAGTTCTCGAAATACCTGGTGCGCCAGATAGTTATACAGGGTCTCGCGCGCCTCCGCCATTACTGTGGCCGAATCAGAGCGACTTCTGAAGGCATGAAGTGCGAATAGAAACGCGGCCGGCCAGCCGCCCGTGAACTTCAGCAGATGTGAGATCTGGCTTGGCTGTAGGTCAGGATGCCAGCCCCGCGCTGCCGATATCGCTTCTTCGGGCGAAAGGATCAGATCGCGCTCCGTGATTGTTTCTTGCATCTGACCATAAGCGAGCCACGACGCGAAAGGCAACGCCAGGCTACTTCGCGTTGCGACAACCCACCGAACCGACTCGGGCGTCAGCGCGATGGCGTCGGATATAAGTCGTGCAATTCTCGGATCCGACATCGTTAGATGCAAATCGTCTAATACAACCGTTCCAGCGTACTGCCCCAACAACACCGAAATCCACGATGAAAGATCGCCAACGAGGTTACCGCCCTTTGCAGCCTTCTCGTAAGCTCCTGCGACGCTTTTGCTCGCTTTCGGAGCGATGGGTTCCAGTGCGGCGATGAAGCCGCGTAGGAAGCCGGCGAGCGTTGCGTGTTCTTTGCGGACGGCGAAGGTCAGGTGCTCGACACGATCGGCTTCCAAATATTGGCGGATGGCAACGGACTTGCCGAAACCGGCGGGTGCCACGACCAACACGATCCGGCGTGACGCTGCCTGCCGTATTCGGTCGACGACGCGCGGACGCAGCACTGGCTCAAACGGAGCGCTGCCTGGGGAATCGGGTCGTTGCGGCTGTTGCGTTGAGCGCCCTCCGGGTCAAGGGCTGGGGATAGTCAGATTACCCGCTCGGGGAGCGAATGTCCAGTCCGCGATATTCCAAAAGTCCGAGCCGACCGGCACGGGTCGCACGCCGACGAGGTCTTCGTTGGACGCCGTGACCTCCGGCAGCCAGTCGAGGACATATTCGGGCACTTGATCGATCAGGACGCGCTGAATCTTTCGGTAGTACACCAGGCGCCTTGCTGGGTCATACGTGGCAAGGGCGGCTTGTTGCCAACGGCCGATATCACGGTTCACGTAGAACGATACGTTCTGACCATGCGGCGGCAATTGATCCGGACCGATGTACGTCTCATCATCGGGATCGGGCGAGTTGTTCTGCCACGTGAAGATCGAGACGTCGGTTTTTCCGCCGTACATCATGCCGCCGGCTCCCGCCGGCGCAAACAGTGTCGCTGCCGGGTAGTTCTTGATCGACGTGTCGACGCCGATGCCGCGCCACCAACTCTGTAACAGAACCTCGATCGCCTCACGGTTCTTGACCCCCGCAACGGTCGAGATCACAACCGAGAGCGACTGATCGCCGCGGTACCGAATCCCGCGGCTCCCCAATTTCCAACCCGCGCTATCCAGGAGCGCAGCCGCCTTCTTCAGATCGAACGGATAGTGCACGATGCTCTTATCCGCCCACTGGAAATCCGGATTGAAGTGGATGGGGCCCTTCGTTCCGAGACCGCGATAGATCTTGGCGAAGATCGTGTCCTCGTCGGTAGCGTAGCAGAGCGCGCGTCGCACTCGCACGTCGTCGAGTGGCGGCCGCTGCGTGTTGAAATTCAAATGCTCCCAATGCAAGGTCGACCGTGAAGCGAGTACGATTCCAGAGATCTTTCGAACCTGATCCACTTGCGGGGGCGGTACGTTGTAGTACAGATCGATCTCGTGCGACTGTAACTGCGCCAAGAGCGTATTCTGATCGCTAATGAATTTCACAACGACGTGCGCGATCTTCGGCTTGCCGCGGAAGTAATTCGGGTTCGCGTCGAAACGCATCTCACTGCCGTGCAGCCAGCCCTTGAAGATATATGGCCCGGAACCGAGCGGTTTCGCATTGAAGGGCGCGCGGTTGATATCGGACGCGCCCGCGAGAATGTGCCGCGGAATAATCGAGCCCTGGTTGAGGTCCTTGAACAAGTAGAGGGCCGGCGGATAGGGCCCGTTCAGATGGATCCGGACGGTGTGCTTGTCCGGCGCATCGATGCTCGTTATCCGATCGTACCCGTTGCGCGTCACGGTCAAGTTCCGAGGATTCATGATCTGACGCCACGTGAAGATCACATCGTCGGCGTCGAGCGGAGCGCCATCATGCCAGCGAGCGTTCGGCATCAAGTGATAGGTGAGCGTTCGGCCGTCTTTTGAGATTCCGCCGTTCGCAAGGCTTGGAACCTCGCGCGCGAGATCCGGTATCGGTTGCCCTTTATCGTCGTAGCGAATCAAGCCGTCGAAGATAATATTGAACACGTCGCTCGCAAAGGCCATCGAGCCGATCACCGGATTCAGCGAATCCGGCTCCTCGTACATTCCTATTCGCACCGTGTCGGGCGTCGTCCAGGCGTGCAACGCAGCGCTGCCGGGACCGCCCGTGCCGATACGCGTGCAGCCGGGCAAAAAGACGCTTAGCGCAACGAGCACTGCCGCGGCGGCCGGCACCGGTATGCGGCGCAGCGGGACGAATGCGTATACCAGTCCTACAATAAACAGAAGCCCGCCGAGCGCGAGCGCCAAAGGAAACGGCACCGCGGAGATCACGAGAATCGGATACGTCCCGATCGTCGGCGTCAGCCGCGCGCCCCCGAGCGTGATTTCCGTGCCGCTCGTCGCGAACCCGATGCCGCCCTTGATCGAGCGATTCGCATCGTCGTCGACGGCGAGCAGCATCGCGTCGCTGCCCGCAACCGTGGATCGGTGCGTGCTCGCGGCGGCTTCCTTGGAAAAATAGAGCGCCCGCACCTGCCGATGAATCGCCGGGAGCGCGAATGCGTCGGCGGGATAAATCTTCCCGTCGATCGCCACGGTCTGCGGAAAGAGCAGCACGGGCGAAAGGAATGCCACGCTCGTCGGTTGCGTGATCGTGAGATGATCGTTACCCGGATCGCGCGCCTCGATGTACGCGGCCAGTCGCGGCTTCGATTCGACCGCAGCGCTCCCCAAGAGACGCCGTTCGCCGGGCCCTAGATCGACGCTGCCGCCATTCTTTCGGCGCAACATGACGCGCTCGTCGCCGCGCGCCAGCGCGGCCGCGTCGACATTTGGAAAGAATGCCGCGGCCCCAACGTCGGGCAACGGCAGGACGGTGCCCGGCCCGCGTGCGATCGTCTCGGAATCGGGGCCGAGCAATCCTGATGCTACGCCAGCCGCGCAGACGATGAGCGCACCGAGCATCGCGACGATCAAACGCATCCCCGCCTCGCCTTCCTTTCGCTTGCTCGTCTTCACGACGTAGCCGATCAGTGCGATCGCACCCAACGCAAGCGCTGCGCTATACTGCCACGTATGAAATCCCGGCCACGTCGGAACGACGTACTGTGCCAGCACGAGCGCGATCACCGCGAGAGCAGAACCGATAGCGACGTTGCGAGAACTCATCGCGCGTGCAACACCAGCGCGATTGCGTCGCGCATTTGTGCGAGCGTCATCGCACCGTCGATGCCGCGCACGATTCGGCCCTGCCGGTCGATAATGACCGTCGTCGGCATACCAATCGATGCGTACGCCCGCCCGTAGAGTTGTTCTTGATCGAGCAGCACCGGATAGTGAAGCCCGAACTCCTTCGCGAAGGCACTCGCTTTCTCGGCGGATTCACCCTGATCGACGCCCAGCACCACGAGCCCGCGCGAACGATTTTCTTCGTAAAGCCGTTCGAGCGCCGGCGTCTCGTCGCGACACGGCGCACACCACGTGGCCCACAGGTTGAGCACGACGACTTTGCCGCGATAGCGATCGAGCGCGTCGGTAGCGCCGTCCAGTCGCTTGATCGGGTAACTGACCGCGGGCGCCCCCGCCAGCGTTGCCGGGCCGCTGCCGGCGCGCAACCCGGCGCCGCTCTGCCCAAGATAGCTCCCGAAAATCCCGACGACCGCGATGACGGCCGCGACGGACAGTAGCAGGATCAGGGCATTGCGCATCCCCGACCCGTTCGCGAACGCTACCAATCGCCCATGCGCTCCTCGTCGACCTCGCCTTCAAACGCGATCGCGCCGGGCGCCATGATCGCCGCGACGAGCGGAACGCCCTGGAAACGAGCAGTGTTCGAGTGCAGGTGCGCGACGTCGGACGAGCGTTGGTAGACCGCGCAGAAACGCGCCAGCACGTCGGGCGAGCAGAGGACGCGCAAGGGGCGGACGTTGTACAGCTCGACGAATTGCGCGAAGGCGCGCTCGAACGCCGGTGCCGCGAACGAGGCTCCTAACTGCACTTCCCGGCGAACCTGTTCCAAGCGGCGAATCCCCCGCCAGCGCTTTCGTCGCCATGAGAATCGGTCCCGCGCACCCAAAAAGGTCGGCAATGGAGACTGAGCGGCTCATCCTCCGCGAGCCGGCGGACGGGGATGTTGAAGCATTGCGCGATTACTACCGGCGCAACGCTGCACGGTTTGCTCCGTTCGAGCCGGTAGTGCCCGATACGCAGGCCGACCAACTGGCTTGGATCGTGGCCCGACACGCGGAGCGGGTGGGCGGCCGAGCGACGAGCTTCCTCGCGTTCGATCGGGGCACATCGCAAACCGCCGGTATCGTGATGATGAACGGATTTTCCAGCGAAGGCGGGCTCAGTGCAATGCTCAGCTACTCGGTCGACGGCGCATTCGAGGGTCAGGGCTACGCAACGGAAGCGGTTCGGCGCGTGATCGAGTACGCGGCGGCCGAGCTGGGCGTTGGATCGCTCACCGCATATTACGCTCCGTCGAACGTTCGCAGCGGACACTTGCTCGAACGGCTCGGTTTCACGATCGTCGGCCAGACGCCGGTCATTCCCGGATTCGAAAAGCTCATGCGCCCAAACATGATCGCCGTAATCGCCACCATGCCCGAGCCAAAGACGTAGGCATCAACAAGAAGGGCTCGAAGCGCTACGCGCGCGCGTACACGACGATCTCGAACTCGCGCGACGGCTCTATCTCGTCGAACCAGCACAATTTACTGACGCCGTGATACGGACAGCAGCGGAACTCGGATGCGATGTCAATGCAAACGACCTGCGCGAGGCGATCGCTCGGTGGGTGCGCGCCTGGATATTGCGATGGATTCGCTGAGCGACGCCGATCTGGACGGCTGGACGCCGATTCGCGCACGTGCTCGATTTGCCGCAGATTGCGCGGGCCTTCCCCGAAATCCCGTGGACCTTCGCGTTCCGGGAACCGCGCGCAGCATTGCGCGCGCGTTAGCGTGACGGCTGAATGAGCGCGATGACGTTCCCTTCAGAGTCGATCGCGTAACCGAACCGGCCGAGGCCTGCAATCGTCTGGACGCGGCCCTGCTGGCCACCCTTCATCGCGATGTCGAGCATCGATTGGTCGATGTCGTTCACCTCAATCGTCGGCGCGGGGGCTTTGACGAACTCGCCGCGCGGGGTGATCGCAGCCGGGATTCCGGCACCGCTGCCATCGTGGACGAGATACGGCACCGGTGAGTTCGGAAACGCCGTGAACTCCCATCCAAACACCTCGCGATAGAACCTCGAGGCCCGTTCGACGTCATCGGCCGGCAGATGGAAGTTGACGACGTTCGCCACGCCTACTGCTCGCGGCTTGCGATCGTATTCGCCTGATCCGGTGTTATCGCGTTCTCGATCAGAAAGTACGCTGCTTCGAGTTGCGGGTTCGCATGCGCGTTCGCAACCGAACCGAACGGCCGGTTTTTCGCGTCGTGCACCTCGAGGAGCCCGGCGGCCTCGCCGCCACTCAGCCGCTGCGCCATCTCCATGATCGCGCCGTGGATCGTGATGCGTCCGTCGACGGCCGACGCAACGGCGGCTTGCAGCCGGACGCGGTTGTCCGGGCTCAGTCGTCCCGGCGCGGTTCCGCGCGCGTCCTCGTTCGCCGCCCGTATGCGCTCGGTCAGTTCCCGCCGCATCGGCACGGGTGATGCCCTGCCGACCCGGAGCGCCGAGTTGATCAGTTGCCGTTCCGCCAACGTCTGGGACGACGGGGGCTTGCTGAGACGCGGCGGCCGCGGTTGGGCACCGAGCCCGAGTGAGGCTTGCGCAGTGCTGTGACGTACGGACGTCGCCAGAGACTGGGGCGAGATTGGATAGAGCCCGGCGACGGCAACGATCAGGCCAAAGCCCGGATTCGGCATCGTGTACGTCGACGCCGTGCGGCTGGTGACGTTCGCTAGGATCGAGGCCAACTTCGGATTGTCGGCGACCGACATGCTTTGGCCGCTCGAAAACGCCCATCCGCTAGGCGCTGTTTTCCCGTCGAAGCGTCGCGCCTCACCAATGATCGGCGATGCGAGGACGGCATCGGGAATGGGCTCGGCGGTGGCGGGAATGAGTGTAAGACTCCGATTGGAGGACTGGCTCGAAGAATTCGAAGTCGCAACGCTCGGAACCGTTCGGAGTGCTTGGTGTCCACCGCAGCCGGACAGAAGTACGGCGCCGGCGGCCCCAAGGAATGGGGCTCGCTTCACGTGTTTGGTCCTCGTGGAAGTGCTGAAGGTCTGCGAATGCCTAATTTTGGGATGGGAAGATCCCTTGCAGCGCGATGCAATAGTTGAGTGCCAGGTACGGCTGTTGGTTCGTATGCGGTTGCGATCCGCCGACGGTCGACACCATCTGCGGATACATCGGGACCATGTTGCTGCTGCCGGAGGAGTACATCTGGATCGGCGCGGTGTTCGCGATGTAGTTGTTCGTCGGGTTGAAGGCGTTGGCATCGCCCGCCGTGGCGTCGGCCGTCGCCGGGTGGATGTGCGCGGGCATCTCGCCCTGCGTGAGGGTGTGGTTCTCCTCGCCGCCTCGCTCGCCCAGAGTATGCCCCGAGCCCATATGCATCGGGGCGCGCCCCCGCAGGTCAGGCAGCGCGAAGTTCACTCTACCGTCACCACCATAGGTCGTGCCGAGGAGTGAGAACAGCGCCTGGTTTTGGTTGATGGGTAGAAGCTGGCCCGCGCAGACGGACCAGCCTTTTGGCGCGAAGTTGAATGACATGATCCTGATCTCGGACAAAAACGGGTCGCTCACGATGTTAACTTTCTTATGGGATCGTCGGGCGGCGCTAGCTGCGCGGCGGAAAGACCCCTTGCAGCGCGATACAGTAGTTCAGGGTCAAGTAGGGCATGAGATTGTTGTGCGGCTGGCTGCCGCCCGCCACGCTGATCATCGCCGGATTCATCAACTGGAGAGACGGGCTCGTTGGGTTAGAAAAAGTAAGGTTCGGCGCGTCATTGACCAGCACTGCGCCGTTCGGCGAGGTCGCATTCGCGTTGAAGTGGTTGAGATCGGCCTCCATCGTGTGGGTGTGGGCCGGCATCTCCGAGGTCAGCAGCGTGTCGGTGTCACTGCCGGTCGACTCTCCCAAGAAGTACTGTGAGAGACCAGGGCCTTGGCCTTGCTGCAGCGGAACCGCCCCCTGCAGATCCGGTAACGCGAAGTTCGACTTACCGTCGCCGCCGTAGGACGTCCCGAGTAACGAGAACAGCGCCGTGTTCTGGGAGAGCGGCAAAATCTGACCGTCGCAAAAAGCCCACCCCTTCGGCGCGAAGTTGAACGGAAAGATGCGGATCTCCGCAACGAACGGATTTGACATCTCGCTCCTACGTCTGACTCGGGAAGATGCCAAAAAGTGAGATGATGTAGTTCATCGCCACAATCGGCTGGATGTTGTTGTGCGGCTGACTGCCGCCTTGCGAAGGTAACGTCGCGGCATTCAGGTTCCGGAACACTGGCGCTGCTGGGTTGCCCACAGCATTCGGAACCGTGTACACCGTGCTGGTCGCCGTCGCCGCCGGGTAGTTGTTGGTCGGGACGCCGCTGGTCGCCGTGTTCCCGTCGGCGATCGCCGGATGCGCGTGGGCGGGGATCTGTTGCACCGTTAGCGTGACTGCTTCGACGCCGCCGTTCTGCGCTAGCGTGTAGTTCGCAAGGCCCGCCCCTTGGCCCATGTGGATCGGAATCCGCGACGAAAGATTCGGTAACGCGAACGTGCTCTGACCGTCACCGCCGTAGGTGGTGCCGATAAGATTGAAGAGCGTGTCGTTCTCCGAGATCGGGAGGAGTTGCCCCTGGCACAGCATCCAACCAGCGGGCGCGAAGTTCCCGGCGAATATGCGGATTTCGCCGACATACGGGTTTGACATCGTCTCCTCTTCAGTTCGTTACGGCTTGAACGCCGTGCCGAGCGGCTTGTTCGTGATCTGCTGGAATCCGGTCTGCTTCGGTCCGTTGGGTTCCGGGTTGCAGGTGATGTCGTCGAACCCGGCGTTCGTCTGCGTCGCGCTGACGTCGAAAATGTAGATTCCGTTCTTCGCCGAGGTTACCGAAGAGTTGAGCGAGATCATCAGTTTCGTGGCCGAAAGCCAGCTCATCGACGTGATCGTCCCGGGGTTGTAGATGTATGTCGCGCCGCACCAGGTCGTCGTCGCGTTGAACGGGATCGTCGTGACCAACGTGCGCGCCGCAACCGAGCTGCTGTAGATTTGCACCACCGACGTGCCGGTGAACGACGCGCCGGCGACGGCAAGCTTGCCATCCGGCGCGGCCGCCGTGTAGTAATTGGTGTTGCTGGTGTTGATCGTTTGCTGCTTGGTGACCGGCGAGATGGTATAGGTGAGGACGTCCGTATGGCTGCCGTCGTCGTTGCCGATCACCAGTTCGTTATTCGTTCCGTCCCAGGCGAGGTTGTCCGGATGCGAGATCGCCGTATCCGTGATGTCGGTCGTCCCGCCGGTCGAGGTAACGATCGTGACCTTCGGCGTATGTGTCGGTCCGCCGAAGAGGGCGACCGCGAACGTGTCCGTTGTCCCCGACAGCGTCGGGAGCGCGACCGTGAACGTCCCACCGTCGCCGCCCTCTTCCGCAATAGTCAAGTTGGGTGTGCCGGAGCCCGTCGCCCCTCCACTCGCCGGGGTGTAGTTGCCGGTGAGGAGGAACTCCGAGAACGCGATCGTCGTCCCGGCGCTATCCGCCAAGCCGACCGTCCCGTGCGGGCCGTAGGCGAGTGACTCCGGTACGTCGATGTTCGTTGTAACGCTGGTGGACTGCGCCGAGCCCGTCGCGATCGAACCGACTGGGACGCAAGCGAAGTTGCCATTAGGGTCGGCGGCGGCGCCGCTGCCGCCGTTAGCGATCAACAGGTCGCCATTGACGTCCCATGCTATCGCGAGCGGGTTGTCGACGTCGCTTATGCCCGGCTGGTTGGTCGATCCGGTCACGGCGAGCGTCGCCGGACTGAATGCGGAGAACGTGTCCGCACTACCGCTCGTGCCCCCGATCGTCATGTTGTACAGGTCGATCTTCCCACTGTTCGCGCCCGTCTGCTCGATCGCGGCCAGGAAATTATGCGCCGGCGGCGCCGCTCCGGTCTGGAACGTATACGAGGTCGTCTTGCTGAACCCGAGCCCGTCCGATGAGCCGGTCGAGTTCGCCGGCGTCGCCGTCACCGTGACCCCTGCGGAGGTGCTGGTGGTCGTCGGTGTGAGCGTGTAGGTCTGAGCCGCCTGATCGATCGTGAAATTCACGTTCCCGCCGGTACCGGTGATCGTACCAGATGTCGAGCTTCCGTTGACTTTCAGCACTGGCAAGCCGGGCGTGACGATCGTCTTGCCGGCGGCGTCGGTATAACTTACGGCGAAGTTGACCGACTGCGTGCCCACCGAGCCGAACGTCGAGGCGTTAGCGACCGTGCCGACCGCGCAGAAACCGGAACCCGTTATGGTCATCGAGCCGCTCGGCGTCGTGATGTTCGCATCGAGGATCACGTTGAAACTATTCACCGTACCGACGACCACGACGAGGCTTTGGACCTGCTGCGAAAGGACGTTGCCGACGATTGGGCTCGAGTTGATGCATGTCCCCCCGGTAACGTCACATGCGCTGATCGTGACATTGTCGGTGCCGGGCGGCAATAACAGAGCGACGGTGCAGACGAAGTCCGACCCGCTCGCCGGGCAGGTCGCGTTCGGCAGCGTGCCCGTGTCGAAATGGCTCCACGCCCCCGTGTTGTACGCGCCGAGCGCACCGGTCGTCGCCGTGCCACTCACGGTCGTGCTGCTATTGATGACGAACTTGAGCGACTTGGTCGCGGACGAAACGTACGCCGGACGGCGCTGCGTGGCGCTGCTCGACGGGCCCGGGATTCTGATCGTAAACGTCGCCGTCGCGAGCGGACCGGTGTAGTTCGTCGGAGCCGCCGTCGATACCGTACTCGGCAGCGCGGAATGCGAACCACCGCCGCTGCACGCCGCGAGCGAGAGGGCCAGCATTACAGCCACGAGTGACGCGAAAACTTTGCTGCCGAGTCGAGTCATGAGCTCCGATCCTTGAACGCGATTACGAGACAGATAGACAAACGAGGCCGGTGCAGTCTTAGCTAGCGGTGGTGCCCTTTGCCGCTGGCGGATAGCGACGACGTGGTATAGGTGACGACCGTCTTGGCCGTCTGCGTGTGCCCGCCTTGGGTCAGGTTGTCGTTGATGACGAGATCGCAGCTGCCGGCGGCCGGCGGCGTCGTCTTGATCGGAGCGGTTACCGTGAAGACGCCGACGTTCGCGCCGGTGCCCTGGGAGATCGTCGCGATCTGGTTGCACGGCGTCGTGAACGTCGCCGTCATCGTGAACGTGAAGGTGAAGCTCTGGGCGTATGTCGCGCCCGTGAATCCGGCCTCGGTGAACGTCTGGCTGCCCGACGAGCCGGTGCCTCCGGTGGTGCTGTCGACGAAGAGATCGATCTCGGTTCCGCTCGACGGCGTGATCGGTTGGAGCGTCGGCTGGAAGTTCGCGGTGTTGTTGGTCGCGCCGGTCGCCGAGACAGTGATGGTCTTCACGTTCTCCGCGAGCCCTGCGTAGTGCACCTTCACGGTGTCGGTGTTGTTGTGCAGCGTCACGCTCGTCGTCGAGTTCTGCGTCGCACCCGGCGTTGAGCCGCCTGCGACCAGGGTCGCGCCGAGAGCGTTCGTCTCGTTGATCGTGACGGTGACCGGCGTACCGTTCAGAGCCAGGTTGCCGATGTATCCGGCTCCGGTGCTGTTGTCGCCGTAGGTCCCGGTGATCGTCCCGCCTGCCGCGTCGAGCGCGTTTACCGTCAGCGTCGCGTCGGCCGGGGTCGACCCCGCGTTCGGCGCCGTTACACCGCTGATCGAGAACGTCTTTACGACGCCGAAGAGCGTAATCGTCAGGCCGGGGTTGGCCGAGCCGGCCACGATCGTGAAGTCCTTCGTCGCGGTCGACAGCACGTTTCCGCCGCCGCCGATCGCGCTGAATGTCGTCACGCTGTAGCGGTCGGTTCCGGGCGGCGACGGTGGACCGGAGATTGTGCACGAAGGATTGCACGGCGTCCCGCTGGTGCCGTTAACATTGGTGGTGACCGTCGGGTTCGTCACTGTCGTCGGGGTGCCGTTGTTGCTGACCAGCGTGATCGATACCGACAGCGTCGCCGCGCCGTTGATGTACTGCGGGCTGCGGCCGGTGCTCGAACCCGGCGCCGGAATGACGAGGGTGAAGGTCGGCGTGACGAGGCCGCTTTGAAGCACCGGCGCCGCCGTCGGATCGGGGCCCGTCGGAGGCGCGGGCTGGCTGTTGCCACCGCCGCTGCAACCAACGAGGGCGAAAAGGACGACGAGGCTAGCGATCTTACGCATTATGTGAAAGTTGCTCCTTAGGATCGTACGTGGGCGGGTTCAGTGGCGTCTTCCCTGGATGGTGAAGCTGCTGGTGGTGACGACGATGTGGGTGGACGCCGTTTGGCTGAAGGCGTCGCTGAAGGTCGCGTCGCACTGACCGGCCGCGACGCCGGTTACGGTGTACGTGGCCGTGGGACCGTTGTTGTTCGAGGTCGTGATGGTGGCGATGCCGCTGCAGGTATCGTTCTCGGCGAACGTCAGGCTGTAGGCGGTTTCATGGACGGTTATCGTCTGCGCGTTCGCGGCGCCGGTGCCGTTGACGTTCGTCGGATTCGGCGAGGCACTGAGCGCGAGCGGTACCGGCGTCGGCGATGGAGCTGGTGTGGGCGACGGCGTCGGCGTTGGCGACGGTGTCGGCGGTGGTGTAGGCGTCGGCGTTGGCGTCGGTGTTGGCGACGGCGTCGGTGTTGGCGTCGGCGTCGGCGTCGGT
>PLDY01000050.1 GCA_003136895.1 Candidatus Erabacter solicola
GCTGCACCGCAACAAGGTGCACACGCGCGACGAGCTCTTTAACGGCGTGTTGGGCAGCGATTTTCTTGGCGACTCGAATTTGATCGACGTTTACATCCGGTACCTGCGCGGCAAGATCGACGACGGCTTCGACCAGAAGCTCGTGCAAACGGTCCGCGGCGTGGGTTATACGCTCAAAGACTAGCTCGCGCGCGGCAGGGCGATGATTCGCTTCAAGACCCTGCGCTGGCGCATCGCATCGGTCTACGCCTTGCTCCTGATCGCGGTGATCGCGATCGCGGCGTTCGTCCTGACCTTCGAGATCCGTTCGATTTTGCTCGACGGCTCGCGCGCCAAGGTCGACCGCATCAGTAGCGATATCGCACGCGTGATCGCGCGCAACGGCGCGCTGAGCGCGATCGGCGATACGCTTCCGGTCGAAGAGGAACTGACGACACCGGGCTATCTCGATCATTGGGCGTCGCCGACGACCTACATCGAAGTCGATACGCCCGAAGGCTATCCCGAAGGCAAGAGCACGAACATGGGTAGCGCGACGCTCGGCCGCACCGTGCAGCAGCCGCACCGCCCGCCGGTGACGTACAGCACCGAGACCACGCCGCTCGGCGACATCTACGTTCGCGACGAACTCTTTCAGTATCCCGGCGTCGCGCTGGTCGTCAAGGTCGGCGAGAGCCTCGACCTGACTAATCAGATTTTGAAAAAAGTTCGCGAGTTGCTGGCACTGGTCGTGCTGTTCGCGACCGTGCTCGTCATCATCGGCTCGTACGCGCTGGCCGCGAGCGCGCTCGAACCGATCGACCGGCTCATTGCCGCGATGGGTCGGATTCGTTCCGATCAACTCGACCAGCGTTTGGGCTGGACGGACCGTTCGGATGAATTGGGTCAATTGGCGCGCACCTTCGATGCGATGCTCGACCGCCTCGAGGAAGGTTTCGCGCGCGAGCGCCAGTTCATCTCCGACGCATCGCACGAGTTGAAGACGCCGCTGACGATCATCAACGCCAACGCGCAGATGCTGCAGCGCTGGGCCGACCGCGATCCGCAGATTCGGGCCGACAGTTTGGATGCGATCCGCACCGAGAGCGCCTCGCTCTCGCGCATGATCAACGGCATGCTGCTGCTCGCCAAAGCGGAATCGGGCGACGGCATCCCGCGCGCATCCCTCGCGCTCGACGGCGTCGTCGCCGAAGCCGTGAAACTTGCCGCCACGCGCGCCGCCGAAAAGTCGCTGCTGCTCACCTTCAGCTCGCAGACCGCGGCGGGCCAGCCGCTCGTCTTCGGCGATGCGAACCTGTTGCGGCAGCTCTTCACGAACTTGATCGACAACGCGCTCAAGTTCACCGAAGAGGGGCACGTCGACGTCACGCTCTCGGCCGAAGACGGAACGGCCAAGGTCGAGGTCAGCGATACCGGCATCGGGATCGAGAGCGAGGCCCTCGAGCGGGTCTTCGACCGCTTCTACCGGACCGATAAGTCCCGCAACCGCTCGGTCCCCGGGACCGGCCTGGGCCTGGCGATCGTCCGGAGCATCGCCCGGGTCCACGACGGCACGGTCGAGGCGGCTCCCAACGCGGCCGGCGGGACCGTCTTCCGGGTCACGTTCCCCACGCTCACCTCCCTTTCATGACGCGCCCCGGCTGAGGGGGTAGGCTTAGGGTGTGCACCTGAACCGGCCCAGCGGCGTGGCGCGCATGATTTCGTATAGCGTATTGACGTGGCTGCTCGCGTCGGCTCCCGCATGGGCCGAAGTCACGACGGTGGACGGGATGGATGCGCCGATCGTCCGCATCCAGCTCCCGGCCCAAGCCGTCGTCACGATCCGGACGTGGGACCGCCCCGCCGTGCAGGTCGACGGCGACGGCTCGGCCTATGCGGTCGACAAGCCGAGCATCAGCCGGATCCCGGCCTACCTGCCGCCGACGCCGGTTCGCATGGGTCAGATCAAGGGACCCGACGGCCAGCCGGTCGTCCTTCCGGCCGAGAGCTTTGTCGTCTCGAGCATCACCCCGGGCCCGCACCCGCTCGTCTTCATTCACTCCGAAGTTGGGCACGTAGTCGGGCCGATCACGATTACCGTTCCGCGCAACTCGGCGCTGGTCACCGCGAACGTCAACCGCGGCAGCGTCGCACTGCACGACTACCAGAGCGGAACGTTCATCCTGCACATCAACAACGGATCGGCCACGCTCGACGGCGTCGGCGGCGACGGCTTCGTGCAGGTCATGCGCGGGCCCGTGATCGTAACCGATTCGACGCTCAATCGGCTGCGCGTGCGCACCGCGCTCGGCAATCAAATCTACGAACGCTGCAGCGTGCACCAGATCGAAGCCTCGAGCGTCGACGGTTCGATCGTTTACGACAGCGGACGTTTCGAGCAGGGCTTGGCGCGTTTCGATTCGACCAATGGCGACGTTGCGATCGGAGTCGCCGGCGGCGCCCAGTTGGCCGGCCGCTCCGGCGGCAACGGCCGCGTCTACACGTTCTTCGAGCAGCGCGCGCAGGTCGACAATCGCGACGATGAAGCCAATGCCGTCGTCGGCGGCGGCGGTCCCGTCGTCACCGCGACCAGCGGTTCCGGGAACGTCTATCTCTACGACGGAACGCTGCGTTCCAAAGTGCGCTTGTCCGCGGAGTGGCGGCCGGCGCAAGCCGCGCTACGCAACGAATCGCTTCCGCGGCGCCCCAATGCCGCGCGCCGGCTGACCCAACCGGCCGCGCCGCAAGCACAATCCAACCCGCCGCCGCGCGGAAAGCGCTTTCGCTAGCTGCTAGACGTAGGCGTCTTGAATCGCGTTGAGGTCGCTCGAGTGCGGATCGAGCGTGACCTGCGTGATCGGTAACTCGGGCAGGTGCGCGAGCGCTTCCAGCGTGGGGCGCGCTTCCTGAAAAATGACGCCGAGCGGAAGCTTTCCATCGTCGTTGAGTACTTCGAAGGCATGCATCCGATTCGTGGAATCGTACGTTTCCTTCTCGGTGACGTAGTACGTGTTCTCTTTGAACCACGCGTAGGTGTTGATCTTGTTGTAGGTGACGCACGGCGACATCACTTCGACGAGCGAGAAGCCCTCGTGCAAGATCGCTTGCTTGAGGAGATCGACGAGCAACTTCGGCTGCGCCGAGAAGCCCCGCGCCAGGAACGTACCGCCGGCCGCGAGTGCGACCGCGAGCCCGTTGATCGGCGCGTCGGGATTGCCTTGCGGGCTCGTCCCGGTCACGTAGCCGGCCTGACTCGTCGGCGACGATTGGCCCTTGGTCAGACCGTACGTTTGGTTGTCCATGATGATGTAGGTCATGTTCGGGTTGCGCCGCACGGCGTGCAAGAAGTGTCCCGCACCGATCGCGTAGCCGTCACCGTCACCGCCCGCGGCGATCACGGTGAGGTCGCGGTTCGCGAGTTTGACCGCGGTCGCGACCGGCAGCGCGCGCCCGTGCACCCCGTGAAATGCGTACGAGTGCAAATACCCCGAGATCTTGCCGCTGCAACCGATGCCGGAAACGAACGCGACGTCCTTGGGAACCTTGCCGAGTTCGGCCAACGCCTGCTTAAGCGCGGAGAGCACACCGTAGTCGCCGCAACCGGCGCACCACCACGACGGGGTCGCGGTGGCGAAGTCTTTGGGGGTGAGCATGGTGGCCATCAGCGTTGCGCTCCCGTGAGTCCGCGTAGCGCGGACAGCCGTTCGATCGGTTCGATGATCTCGATCGGACGGAAGGGCCGTCCGTTGTACTTCAGCACGCGGTGCATGCGTTCGAGCGGGCCGACGACGTAACGAATCAAGCGCTCGAGTTGACCCGTGTAATTGTTCTCGACGACGTAGACCGATGTTGCGTTTTCGATGAACTCGCGCACTTCGTCTTCGGGGAACGGCCAGAGCGTACGCAACTCGAGAAAACGTGTCGCCACGCCTTGGCTCGCCAGACGGTCTTGCGCTTCGCAGATGGGCCCGCGGTTCGCGCCGTAGCCGAGGATCGCGATCTCCGCGCGCGGATCCCCGTGCAAGAGCGGCGGCGGCAGATCGGGCCGGGCCGATTCCATCTTGCGCATGCGCTTCTCCATCATGCGCGCGCGGTTCTTGGTGTTCTCCGTGATGACGCCGGCGTCGTTGTGCTCGGAACCGGGCGCGAGATGCATGCCGCCTTCCACGCCGGGGATCACGCGCGGCGAAACGCCGTCGTCGGTGAACGCGAAGCGTTTGTACTCGCCGAAGACGACGGGTTCCGTGACCATTTTCCCGCGATCGATGTGTACGCGCGAGAGGTCGAGCCGCGGGAGCGTCGCCTTACTCTGGCACAGCGCCTGCTCGGTCAGGATGAACACCGGGCATTGGTATTTGTCGGCCAAATTGAACGCCTGAGCCGCGAGATAGAACGAGTCTTCGACCGTACCGGGCGAAATCACGATCTTCGGAATCTCGCCGTGGCCGGAAAAGATCAAGTGGTTGAGGTTCGACTGTTCGGTCTTGGTCGGCATGCCGGTCGAAGGTCCGGTGCGCGCGCACTCGACAACGACGATCGGAATCTCGAGAACGCCGGCGAGCCCGATCGCCTCGGTCATCAGCGCCTGGCCCGGACCCGAGGTTGCGGTCATCGAGCGTACGCCCGTGAACGACGCACCAATCACCATGTTGATCGCGGCCAGCTCGTCTTCGGCTTGCACCGTGACGCCGCCGTAACGCGGCGCGTACTTCGCCATCCACTCGAGCACGTCGGTCGCGGGCGTGATCGGATAGCCGGCCATGAAGCGGCAACCGCCGACGAGCGAGCCGTAACCGATCGCGTCGTTGCCCATCATGATCAGGCGGTCGCCGTCGATGCCCGCGCGCAGTGCGTAGCCGCTCGGCGTTTGCGCGAAATGTTCGCTGACGAAGTTTTCGCCGGCCTCGATCGCGCGAATATTGATATCGACGACCTTCTCGCCCTTGCGCTTGTAGACGCCGGTGACGTCGGTGCGCACCGCCTGCGGATCCATGCCGATCAGCGCACCGAGTGCGCCGAGCGCGATCGTATTACGCACCAACTCGAGTCCGAGATCGACCTTGGCCATGCGGCCGATCGGAATTTCATACCAGGTGACGTCGTCGCGCTTGACATGTTCGGGCACGACCTCGGAGGTGTTGTCGAAGATCACAAAACCGCCGGGGCGCATCTCTTCGATATGCGCCTCGACTGCCTCGAGGTCGAACGCGACCAAGCCATCGACGAAGTCGGCCATGCCGTAGTTGGGCCGTTCGCCCGCGCGGATCACATAGTTCGTATGCCCGCCGCGAATGCGGGAAGGGAAGTCCTTGTACGTATAGACTTCCAGACCCATCCGCTTGAAGACGCCCGCGATCAGGTCGCCGGTCGTGAGGCTGCCGTCGCCGGCTTGGCCCCCGAACATGATCTCGATGTTGTTAACGATCAACTACGCCACCCGTCCTCGAGGTATCCCGGAGTCGTCTAATGCGAGAGACTTCCAGAAACGCCAAGCGCTGACCTCGGCGACCCAGATTCGGCGCCTACAGAAGAAACTTCCGCATGATCGCAACATCAAGCTTGAATGTGTGCTGCGGCAGGGTCGCTTCGAGCGTGTAGCCGCATGCGGTGAAGAACTCGCGCGCGTAGCCTTCGGCCGGCACCTCGAGCGTCATCTTGTGGCAGTTGTAATAGTTCGCGACCTCTTCGGCCCGCGTCACGAGTCGCCGGCCGATGCCTTGGCGGCGGTGCGACGGCGCGACGACGAGCGACTCAAGATGCGCGAGTGAGGCCGCGATGCGCAGCCCGAGCGCCGCGACGACCGTCTCGCCGTCGAGCGCCGCCAATTCGTGGCGCTGTTCGTGCCAGATGACGCGAAATTTCCAAAGGGTGGAGAGCGCCTCGCGTTCGTGCTCGTGCCGAAACGCGGCGGTGCGCTCGGGTTGGACGGAGCCGATCTCGATCTCAGACACCGGCGGCCGCTGCGATCTCGTTGGTCGCATCGAGCGTCCAGCCGTCGTCGGCGGCGAACACACGCAAACCCAACTCGTTCTCCAGTTCGCGCGCTAAGAGATGCGGGTGGCGTTCGAGCATGCGCGTGCCGAANNTCCATCGAATCCCGATAGCGCAGCACGTTGATGATCAGCACGTCCGGCGAGTGCGCAGCATAATCTGAAATCAGTTCTTCGAAGAACCGGCCGCACGGCAGATACGAAACGGTTTCGCCTTCGTAGGTAAAGTGCATCCCGTAGGTTTCGCAGCCGTGCTGGTGCCGGATCGANNCCTTGCGTCATCGCCTCGATCATCGCGTTCACGTCGCCGGAGTGATCGAGATGCTTGTGCGAGAGCGCGATCGCATCCAGGTGGAGCGGCTCGCAGGGCGGCACCGCCGAGATCGCGCGCACCAGCGCGCCGGGCCCCGGGTCGACGTGAATCTGCGTGAGCCGATCGCCCGCGCCGAACCGAAACCACATCCCGCCGGACGCGCGAATCTGCCGCGCGACAACGAAGCGCGCCCCACCGGTACCGAGAAACCGAACCGAGATCATCTACCTACCGAGGCGTGCAGTGCTCGAGATGCAATGCGTTGACCCACGGCGCGATCGACATTACCAACCCATGTAGATTCCGCCGTTGATATTCAACGACTGGCCCGTCATGTAATCGCCTTCGACCGCGAAGAAGCGCACGCCGCGCGCGATCTCTTCGGGCTTGGCGACGCGGTGCATCGGAATGCGGTCCAGGATCTTCTCCTGAATGTTGGCCGGCACGGACTTCCACATCTCGGTTTCGACGAAGCCCGGGCAGACCGCATTCACCGTGATCTGATAGCGCGCGAGTTCGATCGCGAGCGTCTTGGTGAATCCGAGAATGCCGGCTTTAGCCGCCGAGTAATTGGCTTGGCCGAAGTTGCCCATCTGGCCCACGAACGACGAGATGTTAATGATGCGTCCCCAACCGTTGTCGAGCAGCATCGGGACCGCGAAGTGGCAACAGTGCATCACGCTTGTCAGATTGGTCGTGATGACCTCGTGCCAATCTTGCATCGACATCTTCTTGTAGGTGCGGTCGCGCAGGATGCCCGCATTGTTCACCAGCACATCGAGTCGCCCGTAGCGCTCCTTGATGCGGCCGAACATGTCTTGGATGCTATCGTGATCCGCGACGTCGCCGGCTTCGGCGCGCGCCTTCCCGCCGGCGGCTTCGATCTGCGCGACGACGCCCGCGGCCGCTTCCGCGCCGCGAACGTAGTTGACGATCACCTCGGCGCCGCTGGCGGCCAGTTCGCGAGCGATCGACGAACCGATCCCGCGCGATGCGCCGGTGACGACGGCGATGCGTCCGAGTAGCGGCTTCGGGTGGGTTGGGTCGGGGGCGACGGCGGTCGCGGGCACTTTTGTTTCCATAGAGACGGCTTCGCAGACGCGAGGCCCGCCTCCCTTACGAAAAAAGGGGGCCGGCATTGCGGCCGGCTCCCTTCATCGCTTCGCGGCGAAAACTGCGGGAGTTAGTTTTGGCTAACGGCCGCCATGGCGCGCGTTTGGATCTCGTCGACGCGCTTGCTCATATCCTCGAACTGTTGCTGCGTCGTGTCCTTGACGAAGTTCATGTTCGAGATGCCGGTGTTGACCGCTCCGCGAAACGCGAGGCTGACGGAGTCCTGGACCTTCGCGTTGTGCGTGGCGAACTTTTCGGCGGTTTCGGCAACTTTGCTGCCGCTCGCTTGCAGTTCGGAGATCGTTAGCGTGACGACTTGGTTGGCGCGATCGAAGTTCTCGCGAACGGTCGTCTCGACGGCGGTCGACGCGTAGGGGCGCGAAGCGATCTCCCAGAGCGACTTCCAGTAACCGAGGGCGCGCTGGTTGGCCGACGCGTACGCATCGACGAAGAGGCCGTATGCCTGGCTCGAAAGTTCGACGTAGCTGGACGTCGCGTCCGTGGTTTCCTTGCGACTCATTCTTTATTCCTCATGGGGTTTGGGCGGAGGCTCTTTGACCCACGTCCCGGTGTAGAGGCTGAAGAACGCGTCGAGGTTGGTACGGTACTGCTCGAGTGCCGCGCTCCACATCTTGAGTGCGCCGCTGCCTGCGTCGGTCAAGGTGTAGATGCGCCGGGCTGGGCCTTGCTCTTTCGGGTCCCACCAGGATGTTATGTAGCCGTCGCGCTCGAGTTGACGTAGCGCCCGATACACGGTGCCAGGGTCCGAAACGACGGCGAAGTTTTCCTTGAGCGCTTTCATGATCTCGTATCCGTGAAGATTGAGATCCTTGAGCATCACGAGGAGCCAGGCCATCAAGTAATTTTTGGGCGTACCACGCGGGGGTAACCCCGCCTCGGCTTTGCCGTGAGTTGAGTCAGCGCGATCCGTATCGTCGCCGTCCGGAGATGCCCCCCGGCTGCTCACTGCGTTCTTCATGCCGATAGGTGCAGTCTACACATAGATGGTGCCTCTTGTCAAAGAGAAAGGTCGCAGAAGCTAGCCGGCCGCGGCTCCGGAACCGGTCCCGCTGCGAGCGCCCGCCACGTCGCTGACGAGGCAGACGGCTTCGCCCGTGAGGACCTTCTCGCCGCGCTGGTTGTGGATGGTCGTCTCGAGGGTCAGGATCGACTTGTCCGCGCGGAAGCGCAGGACGGTCGCGGCGACCTCGAGGGTATCGCCGAGGAAGACCGGTTTAAGGAAGCTCAGGCTCTGGCTCATGTAGATGGTGCCCGGGCCCGGAAACTGCGTGCCGAGGAGCCCCGAAATATACGAAGCGACGAGCATGCCGTGAGCGATGCGGCGGCCGAATCGCGTGCCGGCCGCGTACGCATCGTCGAGATGCACCGGGTTCGAATCGCCGGTCACTCGCGCGAATGCTTCGACCTCGCCGGCCGTCACCGTCCGAGAGACCGAACTCGTCTGCCCAGCAAAAAATGCGCAATCTCCCATATCTGCATATCTTCTCTAGAGGCACGCGGGCACCCGTTCGAGTCGAGACCGCCGGACCTCTTGGCTCCCAGAACGCTTCCATTTCCGACCCGATAGGGTACTGTATATCTTGAGTGGCCGCTGAATTTGAACGATTGAGCGAGAAGTCCGAAGGCGTCGAGAGCAATTTCGCGCGCGCTGAGGCCGAGTGGAGTGGCGAACTTGCCAAGTCCGTGCGCGAGTTTGCCGACTTTGCCGAGCAGTTTACCGAGCTCGCGCTCGCGTATTGGTACGACCTCGCTCCCGAAAGACGTTCAAGTTTGATCGAGCGAGCGGTCCGGTTAGACGGATTCGCAGTTACCGCTTCGGAGACGTTGGCGCGCATTCGGGCTACCCGACCAATGTCCGGGATCGATCGCGTCTACGAAAAGGACGTTGCGCGCTTCGTCGCAGCTGTAGCGAGACTGAAGGCGGCGACCGCGCTTCGGAACTCCGAGGAGTCGCGTCGAGCCGAAGAGTTACACGGCTTCATAGCATCTCGACCGGGGTACATGGAAGGCGTCGAGCGATCCCGATCGCAGCTGGCCGAGGGGAAATTCACGTCATTTACGGCCGACGCTTTAACCGAGCGCATCCAAAACCTAAAAAGCCGAGAATAGGCCCGCTTCTAGTTCTTCAAGTCGCAAAAGCAAACGGCGGCGGCGACGGTGACGGGTCGGGCAAACCTATCCGCCCCCGTGAGCGCCGCCGCGCGCCGTTGTCAACGCGAGCGTTGCGGCGCTCGCGAATCGAATCTTACGCGATCATCGTCAAGGTCGGGAACGTTCCCGCGATGATGCCCGTGCTCGGCTTTCCGAACCACTTCTCGACGACCGTCGCGTAGACGCTGCGGAAGTCGGTCGTGAATTTGATATCGCCGTTATCGAGATCGTCGAGCGACGGATGGTCGCCGTAGATGCCGCCCTTGACGCCGCCGCCGATCAGGAACATTGGGCCGGCCTCGCCGTGATCGGTTCCGCGGCTCGCGTTTTCGGCGACGCGCCGGCCGAACTCGGAGAAGGTCATCGTGAGCGTGCGCTTGTCGTTGCCGTGCGCTGCGAGGTCGTCGTAGAACGCCTTGAGCGCGTCGGAGAGTTCGCGCAAGAGACGATCTTGCGTGACCTTTTGCGCCGCGTGCGTGTCGAACGAACCGTGCTGCACGTAGATGACACGCGTGCCGATCTTGCTGCCGACGATCTGCGCCGCGAGCGCGAGGCTGCGTCCGATCGGCGTCGCCGGATAGGAAGCGTCGGTCTTGTAGCCGCCGATCAGTTTGGGAAGTTCCTCGGAACCGCGCTGCGCGTGATCTTCGATCTCCGCGACGGTCGCGAGGTACGGCGAATTGAACGGCGTGCGCGCATCGCTCAAGAGTGACGTGAAGGCCGAGCGCGATCCGGCTTGACGATCGCTCGCCAGTTGGTAGCCTTGAAGTTGCGCGATCGACGGAACGTCGACGGTGCGCGACATCATCGCTTCGGGCAGCACCTGCGCGAGGGCGACCGCGTTGAAGAGATTGGTGCTCGGCAAGCCGGCGCTATCGAGATAGCGGCCGAGCCAGCCCGTGCTCTCGTAGCGATCGGGAGCGGCCGTCTGCCAGATCTCGGTCGAACGGAAGTGCGAGTGATCGGGCTTCGGATAGCCGACCCCCTGGACGATCGCGACGTTGCCGGCATCATACATGCCCTTGAGCGATTTCAGATTCGGATTGAGGCCGATCTGCGCGTTGAGGCTCAGCACTTCGTTCGGCGTCACGCCGATCGACGGACGATAGCGATAGTACTGTTGCATGCCGTGCGGAACGACGGTGTTGAGCCCATCGTTGCCGCCTTGCATGTTGACGATGATCAGGACGCGATCGTCGCCACCGGCCGGAAGGCCGGGCAGGCTCGTCGCGGCGAGCGCTTTGGCAAAGAATCCATCGGCGTTGGCGGCGACGGTGAGACCTGATATCGCGCCCAGAAGAAAATGATTGCGTCTCATGGTTGTGGTGGCTCCTTAATTCAACTGGTAGGCGGGCATCGCCATCGTGAGGTACGCGGCGCCGCGCATGCGCTCTTCATAGTTCTCGCCGGAGAGCATCGCGTTGGCGGAGACATCGCCACCGTCGAGGTAGGCCTGGAGTTTGGTCGCCGACGCCGGTGAAGCGTCGCCGTGCAGAATCGTGCCGATCAACACGTCGCACGCCTCGCGCGCGCCGGGCGGCGGCCCGGACATCAGCCAGTTGGAACTCTGCATCATCAACTTCGAAGTCACGAGGGCGTTCACGAAGTTTTCGCGGGCCAACACCGTCTGGCTATTGAGCCAGGTGGCGCCGCCGTCCCAACCCTTGACGCTCGGCGGATGGAAAGGAACTTGCCCCATCCGGTTTAGCGCGCCGACGGATTCGGGCGTCACGTCTTTGATGCTGAAGAGCTGGTGCGTTCCGACCACGAACTCGACCGGGCTCTTGACGAGCGCGCGGTAGGCGCGATCGGAGAAGAACACCTTGGAGCGCAGCAGCGTCGAGACGCTCGGGCTCATCTGGAAGTCGTTCTTGAGGATGACCTGCGCGAATGCGTCGATCAGCTCGGGCTCCGGATCGTTGTAAACGAAGAAGTTCAGCAACTTCTGCGCGAACCAGCGCGGCGCGGCCGGCTGTTTGAAGATGATCTCGACGACGTCGTCGCCGGTCAACGCGCCACGTGCGTTCAGGAAGGTCTTCATTCCGTCGTCGTGGTCGCGGCCGTTGAAGTAGAATCCGCCGCCGCGCAACGGTCCGAGGATCGTGTAGCCGGTGAAAGCGCGCGCGCTCTCGCGAATATCTTGCTCGGTATAGTTGCCGATGCCGAGCGTGAACAGCTCCATCAACTCGCGCGCGTAGTTCTCGTTGGGATGATCTTTATTCGAACGCGCGTTGTCGAGGTACTTGAGCATCGCCGGGTCTTTCGAGATCATGTGCGTCATCTCGCGCACGTTGCCGAGCGCATTGTTGCGGAAAAGCCAATTCTGGTCGACGGCTTCTCTCGGCGTAATGCCCTTCTGTAGCGCGGACGAGGCGAAGTGTCCGTGCCAGAACAGCGTCATCTTCTCTTGCAGCGGCGCCTGCGTCCTGATCATGCGCTCGGTCCACCAGCTGACCATCGAGACGTTGGTCTGCTGGCGCATCTTTTGGAGCTGCATCTTCTCCATCTGAAGGCTGGAGTCGTCGACGCCGCCCGCCGCGCGGCCGGCTTTGCGCAGCAGTTCGCGCTGCTGAGCGTAGCCGTCGTCCAACTGCGAAGGTGCGCCCGGCAGATTGTTATCTTTCGAATAATGAACCAGCGCGTCGACCGCGGTGCCGGCCGTCAGACCGGCGGCCTTGGCGATATCGTCAGGCGTCCCGCCGAAGCCGGCACGGCGCAAGAGATGCGCGGCCAGCCGGACGTTCCAGGGCCCGTCGTAGGGCTGGAGCGCGGTCGCGATATTCAGTGGGCCGGCCGGGCGAAATGGGGCTGCGGCGTTTACGTTCATCCAAAGTCTCCGAAAAGAAGCCGTTGTTCTGTTGGCATTGTAACTCGGGCGGCCCATAAACCGTCACTGCGGGACGGGAATCTAACCGCCGTTTAAGTAACGTCGCGCGCCATGAAGCTGCTCGAAACGCGCGTCGATCGGAACGGCGCCGACTTCCGCGCGAACGCGTCGCAGTTGGGCCGGCTCGTCGAGGAACTGCGCGAGCGCCTGGGCCGCATCCGCGAAGGCGGCGGGGCCGAAGCGACCGCCCGGCACCGTAAGCGCGGCAAACTCACCGCGCGCGAGCGCATCGACCGGCTCTCGGACCCGCTTGCGCCGTTCCTCGAATTATCGCCGCTGGCGGCCGACGGCGTTTACGATGACGCCACCCCGGCGGCCGGCATCGTGACCGGCATCACCGTCGTCGAAGGTCGGCACTGCGTCGTCATCGCGAACGACGCGACGGGCAAGGGAGGCACCTATTATCCCTTGACCGTGAAGAAGCACTTGCGCGCTCAAGAGATCGCGCAACAAAACCATCTGCCGTGCATCTATCTGGTCGATTCGGGCGGCGCGTTCTTGC
>PLDY01000118.1 GCA_003136895.1 Candidatus Erabacter solicola
CGCCGCCGCCGTCGCCGTCGCCGGCGTGGACGCGGCGGTGCGGGTCTCGAGGGCGGCGCAGCCGCCGGAGTACCCGGCACGTTGCCGGATCGTTCGATCCTGCGCGTCGGCGCCAACGGCGCCGCCGAACCGACCGGTCAAACCGCACCGCCCGAGCCGGGCCGCGCGATCGCGCGCGTCGACCGCCGGCCGGGCTCCGTTGCAGTGGATCCGCCGCCGCCGAGTCTCTCGGTTCCGGCCGAACCGCTCAAGGCCACCAAGCCCGCGCGCGGTCGCCCGCCGAAGGCCGCCGTCGCGCGCTCACTGGAAACCGTGACGCAAACGGCGCTCNNGCCGTCCAAAGAAGTCGGAAGCGAGCGGTGCGGAGCCGGCCGAGAAGCCCAAACGCACGCGAGCCGCGGCCGTCAAAACACCCGCGCGCAAAAAGAGCGCGCCGACCGCAGCTAAGAAGAAGACGGCGGCGTCGCGTAAGAAGAGTTCGAGCTAAGTCCCTTGGCGACGGCCGTCTTCGTCGACTACGACGGCACCATCACCGACGTCGACACCTTCGACGTGTTCGTCCGGCACTTCGCCGGCGACGCGCCGTGGTTGGAAATCGAGCAACGCCTCGCGAGCGACGAGATCACGCTCCGCGAGGCGCTCGCTTTGGAGGCGTCATTCGTAACCGCAACGTTCGATGAAGCCGACGCCGTCTTGCAGCGAAAGGTGCGCTTCGATCCGACGTTCGCCGCGTTCGTCGCGGCTTGTGAGGCGCGCGATGCATCGCTCACGATCATCAGCTCGGGGATCGAACCGCTGATCCGGCGCGTGCTCGCGCGCGAAGGTCTCGAACGGCTCGCGCTCGTTGCCAATCCGGTGACGATTCTTCCCGACGGCTGGCGGATCGACTTTCGCGACGAGTCGGACAACGGCAACGACAAGGCCGGGCTGGTTCGCGCCGCTCGCGCGGCCGGCGCGAACACGATCTACATCGGCGACGGCCGCTCGGACTACGACGCCGCGCTCGCGNNGCTAAGATCGGAACGCTGGCCAGCATGGCGACTTCGCGTTCGCGCATCTCGAAGGTCACTTCGGCGTGCTGCGGATCGATATCGACATACTTGGAGAGCACCGCGCGACGAGCGATGTGTACGCCGAAAAGGCTCGCGCGCGCAGCGCGAACTCGCCCAGTAGCGCCGGGCGGTTAGTTGCCGAGCTTCGCGATGCGGCCCTGGAGATACGTGATCGCCGATTGGAGTTGCGCGTCGTTGGAAGGATCGCCCATGCGCGCATCCTTCGGTTCGACCGTGGCGATATCGGGCGCGATGCCGACCTGGTTGATGTCGCGGCCGCGCGGCGTCAGATAGCGCGCGCTCGTGATCTTCACGGCGGAACCGTCGGGCAGCGGGTGGATCGTCTGTACGACGCCCTTGCCGTAGGTCTTCTCGCCGATCAATTCGCCGACGCCGTTATCCTGGATCGCACCCGAGGTGATCTCGGAGGCCGATGCGGTATAGCGATTCACCAAGACGGCGAGCGGCCGCGGCGGAATCGCCGTATCCTCGGCGTCGTACTGCGTGTTGCTGCCGCCGCGCGATTCGACCGAGACGATCGGACCGGACGGAATGAACTTGGAGCTGACCTCGATCGCGGCGTTCAGGTAGCCGCCGCCGTTATCGCGCAGGTCGAGGATATATGCCTTGGCGTGCTGGGCTTCGAGTTTATCGAGCGCTCTGGTCAACTCCGCGGCCGTGGTCGAACCGAAGACCGTCAAGCGCGCGTAGCCGATGCCGTTATCGAGCATCTTGGCGTAGACGCTGGGCTGATGGATGACCGCGCGCGTGACCGCGATCGGCGCGATCGCCGCGCCGTCGCGCTCGATCGAGAGATGGACGATCGTCCCCTCCGTGCCGCGCAACAGTTTAGTATCGTCGTCGGGCGAGAGACCTTTGGTCGTATGCCCGTCCACCGCGGTGATGAGGTCGCCCGCTTTGACGCCGGATTTTTCCGCCGGGCCGCCTTCGATGATATCGAGCACGCGCAGAATCTTCGTCTTGTCGTCGATCGTGATCGAGATGCCGACGCCGCTGAAACCGCCGCCGTCGAGTCCTTCGTTTAATTCAGCGTACTGTTTGGGCGTCAGGAAGGTCGTGTACTTATCTTTGACCGACGCCAACATTCCGGAGATCGCTTCGTACGTCAGCGCGCGGCTGCCGAGTTTGGTTCCGTACGCCGTCACCACGCCTGCGACCTCACGCTCGAGTTCGCGCACGTTGAGATTGGCATCTTCGGAGGCGCGAAGCGTCGGCACGTTCGGCTTGGGGACGCCATTCTTTTGCAGGTAGGCGACCATCTGCGAGCGTGCTCCGTCGAGCAGCGTCTGCGGGTCGACCTTCTTGTAGAACTCGGCCGAGACGAGCGAAAAACTCATCTGGATTTCGTCCGCTTCGATGCTCGAAAGGCCGGAGGCGGCGTTCGACGGGACGTTGGCCGCGGTGAGGAAGAGCGAGGCGGCAAGGATGCTAAGGATGCGTTTGGTCAACGTAATATTACCTGTGCGCGATGCGGCGCAAGTACGACTTTGCGGCCGCGAGTTGAAGGTCTTTAGCGGTGCCAAGATCTCTAATAGTACCGATGATCGCCGGCGATTGATTGACCACGACGTCCGGAACGATGCCCTTGTGCTGGATATCGCGGCCGAGCGGGGTCACGTAGCGCGCCGTCGTGATCTTGAGCGCGCCGCCGTCGCTCAAATTGTAGATGCTCTGCACGACGCCCTTACCGAAGGTCTTCATTCCGATCAAGGCGCCGACGTGATAATCTTGCACGGCTCCAGCGGTGATCTCCGAAGCGCTGGCGGTGTACTTGTTGACCAGCACGACGAGGGGGGCCGCGCCGATCGATTCGTGCGTTGCGGTCTTGACCTCGGTGTTTCCCTCGCGGTCGATCGTCGAGACGATCGTGCCCTGCGAGATGAACAAGCTCGAGATCTGGACGGCTGCTTCCAGTAAGCCGCCGCCGTTGTTGCGCAGGTCGAGGATGTAGCCTTTCGCGTTGTGGGCTTTGCCGTCCAGCATCGCGCGGCGCACTTCGTCGTAGGAGTTCGAACCGAAGTCTGACAGACGGACGTACTCGAAACCGTCCTCCATCTCGGCCTTGACCGATGGCACGACGATCTGACTGCGCGTCACCGCAATAGTGCGCGCCGCCGGTGCGCCGTGCGCGCGCACGACCAGTTGCACGACGGTGCCGCTGCGGCCGCGAATCAGGCGCTCGACGTCGTCCAGCTTCAGTCCGCCGACGTGATGGCCGTCGACCGCGAGAATCTGGTCGCCCGTCTTGATGCCGGCGAGAAACGCCGGCGTGCCTTCGATTGGCTCGACGAGAACTTGCTTCGTCTGCGGGTCTTGAACGATGTAGACGCCGATGCCGCCGAAGTCGCCGCCTTTGAGCGATTCCTCAAGACTCGAAATCTCTCGTGCGGAGAGGTAGGCCGTGTACGGATCGCCGAGCGCGTTGAGCATGCCGCTGATCGCGGCTTGGGTCAGCTCCGCGTTTGAGGTTTGGCGCCCGTATTGCGACTGCGCGAGCTGCAGGTTGCGATTGAGGAGGCGCACGTCGTGCGCTTCGTCACCGGTCGCGAGTGCGGACGGAATCGCCGGGTCCGAGATTTTATGCTTCTTGAGATACGCGAGCAGTTCGTGCTGTTCGCCGTTGAGCAGCAGTTGCGCGTTGACCGGCCGGTAGAAGGCCTTCTCGACTTGCCGAAACGCGATGTCGAGCATGCGCTGGTCGGCCGAGCGCGGATTGGAAAGGAGCGCGCGCAGGTCGAGCGTCGCTAGACCGGGGCCCGCATCGAGGAGCGCGGCCGGCGCTGAGTCTTGCAAGCCAGCCTCGTGCCCGAGGTACAGCGCACCGCCGAGCGAGGCCACGGCGATGACGAAAGCGGCAGTCAGGGCGCGAAAAGGAGCGTTCAAGGACCTAAATCTTTCGGTCGGCGGGCGCGAGTTGGGGGACCCCCTGGTTCTGGGATGCTCGTAACCGGCCCTTGGTCATGCTTCCCAGTATCATACCCGATCCTGAGAGGCAGCTGGGCTGCGGCGCACCACTCTCTAAGATTCTTAACGAAGGCGGCCGATCGGGTCCACGGGGACGCCGTTGACGCGCACTTCAAAGTGGAGGTGCGGGCCGGTCGAGTTGCCGGTCGAACCGACCGCGCCAATCGCTTGCCCCCGTTGAACGTCTTGCCCTTCGGAGACGAAGACCTGCGAGCAGTGGCCGTAGAGCGTCACCGTCTTGCCGCCGTGATCGATAATGATCGCGTTGCCGTAGCCGCCGTACCAATGGGCCATGATGACCCGGCCCGCGGCTGCCGCCGTAATGGTCGAGCTCATCGGCGCACCGATATCGATCCCGGTATGTCTGCGGAAGCCGTGTCCGAAGGGGTCGGCGCGCATTCCGAAGGGCGACGTGATCGGTCCCGAAGCCGGCCAGCTGAACGTTGCGGGGGCGCCGACGTGGGTCTCGGGCGGAAGCTCGTGGCCGGAGAGCTGCGCGGCACGCCGCTCGGCCGCGCGCCGAGCTTCCTCTTGGCGCTGTTTCTCGCGAATCAGTTGTTCGAGCTCGGCCTCTTGGGCGGCGCTCAGTTCTTCGAGTTGCGCGACCTCGCGTGCGACGCTGCGACGATTCTGCTCGGCGACGACGACCAGCGCCGCTCGCTGGTCGGCTAGCCCGGCAAGTTGAAACTTATCTTGCTGCTCGCGCTTCTCCGTATCGGAGAGCAGCAGGCGCTGGCGCTCGAGCTCGCGTTCCACCGCCGCCACGGCGCGTTCGGCGTTCCGGCGCTCGCGCACGGTGCGCTCGTTGGCTGCGATCAGGTAACGGATATCGTCCCAGCGCTCGACGAAATCGCTGAACGAGTTCGCCGAAAGCAGCACGTTCACGTAGCCCATGTCGCCGCGCTCGTATGCGTCGACCAAGCGACGGTTCAGCGCGTCGTTGTGCCGCTTGAGCGTCGCTTGGGCGGCATCCAGTTGCCGCTGATTCCATTCGAGTTTGCGCTGCGTATCGTGGATCTCGCCGCCTAAGACGTCGAGCGATCGCGAAACGCGGTCGATGCTGGAGTTGGTCTCCTGCAATTGATTCTGCAGATCTTGCGAGCGCAGTTGGCGCACGCGCAATTGGTCGCGCTTTTCCGCCAAACGTTTGCGGGCCGCCTCGACGTCGATTTGTTTCTGACGGATTCGCTCGCCGAGTGACGACGCTTTAACCGAACTCTTCGGCGCCGCCGCGGACGTGGGGCCGCTCAGTGCCAAGACGCCGGCGAGTACGATCGCGGCGGCTACTCTTGCGCGACGAAGTTCGCTCACGTGCGAAGGTACCGGCCGACGGAAATCCAGGATGCGACGATGCCGACCGCGGCGCCGACGCCGAGGAGTTGGAGCGCGAAGAGGCGGAGATCGATTCCCGCGTCGTGCAGCGGGATGAAGGGCAGCGCGCTCAAGAGTTTGGGCCAGAGTTGCCAGCGGCCGACGGCGAGTAAAACCAATGCGAGTAAGGCGCCCAAAAAGCCGTCGATAAAGCCTTCGCAGATGAACGGCAAGCGGATGTAGGTGTTCGAGGCGCCGACGAGCTGCATGATCGCAATCTCGCGGCGCCGCGCGTAGACGGTAAGCCGAATCGTATTCGAGATGATGATCGCGGCCGTCAAGACCAAGAGCACGATGAAGCCCAGGCCGATCCGGCCCATCACCTCGGAGAGGCGCAGCAAGCGCTCGACGGCATCGCGTTGGTATTCGACGTTTGCAACGTTTGGCTTCTTTACGATCCTAGCGGCGACGGCGTGCACGCTCTCCGGATCGACGACTTGCACTCGTAACTTCTCCGGCAGCGGGTTGATGGTCAAGAGCGACGTGTCGATCTGCCCGCGCAGCAGCTCGCGCATCTGGCGCAACCCTTCGGTCTTAGGAATATAGACGACAGTTTTTACTTGAGGATCGGCGCGCAACGCGAGCGTCAACGCGCGCGCGTCCGCCGGCGTGGCCTTATCGTTCAAGAAGACCGATATCTCGATCTGTCGCACGATATCGCCGCCGATCTTGCCGAGCGTCTCCTGCGTAAACAGGAACGTGCCCAGCAGCACGATCATGATCGTGACCGTCCCGATCGCCGTGAGTTGCATTACGATGCTCCGAGTGAAGTTATTGCCGACTTCACTCAGAAAAAAGCGTACTTTGCCCCAATCCATTGTTCACCCGTGTCGCGCTGCCGGCGGCGGCGTCGATCGCGCCGGCTTCGGTTGTGGTAACGTGGTAGAAACCGCGCTCTTCGTCGGCAAGAATCTTGCCGTGTTCGAGCCGGATCACGCGCCGCCGCATGCGATCGACCACTAGCGCGTTGTGCGTCGCGATGACGACCGTCGTCCCTTTGAGATTGATGCGATGCAACAGATCCATGATCTCGTTGGTATTGACGGGATCGAGATTGCCGCTCGGTTCGTCGCACAACAGAATCTTTGGATTGTTGACGAGCGCTCGCGCGATCGCGGTGCGCTGTTGTTCGCCGCCGGAGAGTTCGTTCGGAAAGACTCTCGACTTGTGCGCCAAGCCGACCAAGTCGAGCACGCGAGGAACCTGACGCATCACGTCGCGCGTGCGCGCGCCGGTGACTTGCAGAGCGAACGCGACATTTTCCCAGACCGTCCTTTCGGCGAGCAACTTGAAGTCCTGAAAGACGACGCCGACGTTGCGCCTCAGCGCCGGGACCCTCGAACGTTTGAGCTTGTCGACGCGAATATTATCGACGACGACCTCACCGCTGCTCGGCAGCTGTTCGCGGTACAGCAAACGCAACAGGCTCGATTTTCCGGTGCCGGAGTGACCGACGAGGAAGACAAAGCTGCCCTTTGCGATTTCGAGATCGACTCCGTCGAGCGCGCGCGTCCCGTTCGGATAGATCAGGGTGACTCCGCGCAGGGAAATCACAAAACGTTTATCCGGGGACCGCGCGCGCGGCGCCGCGCGCGAATATTGGCATTACAGGAGTTTTCGGCGCCGGAGCGCACGGACACCTCTGGTTATGGACTTCGAGCTCAGCGACGAACAACGAGCGATCCAATCCCTCTGCCGTGACTTCGCACAAAGCGAAGTGCGCCCGCGAGCTGAGGCGATGGATGCGGCGGCTGAGTTCCCCTACGACCTCGTCAAGAAAATGGCCGACCTTGGGTTGATGGGCTTGCCGTTCCCCGAGGAATACGGCGGAGCCGGCGCCGACACGGTCTCGTATGCGCTCGCGATCTGCGAGCTGGCCAGGGTCGACGCCTCGACCGCGATCACGGTGGCCGCTCACGTCTCGCTTGGTAGTACGCCGTTCTTTCTCTTCGGAACCGAGGAGCAGAAACGCAAGTACTTGGTGCCGTGCGCCCGCGGCGAAATGCTCTGGGGATTCGGTCTGACCGAGCCGCAGGCGGGCAGCGATGCCGGCGGCGCTCGCACCCGGGCGGAACTGCGCGACGGCTCGTGGGTGATCAATGGCACGAAGGCCTTCATCACCAACAGCGGCACCGAGATCACGGGCGGAACGACGATCACGGCGATCACCGGAACCGACGAGCGCGGGCGCCCCGAACTGTCCAACATCATCGTGCCGCAGGATACGCCAGGCTTCACGCGTTCGAAACAGTACAATAAGATGGGCTGGCGCGCTTCGGATACGCGCGAGCTTGCATTCCAAGACGCAGTGGTTCCCGTCGAGAACTTGTTGGGCGAACGCGGCAAAGGGCTCCACCAATTCTTGAAGATTCTCGACGGCGGCCGCATCTCGGTCGCCGCACTCTCGGTGGGGCTGGCGATGGGCGCGTACGATGAAGCGCTAAAGTATGCGAAGGAGCGTCATCAATTCGGTCGCGCGATCTCGAAGTTCCAAGCGATCCAGTTCAAGCTGGCCGACATGTTGTGTGAGATCGAACACGCTAAGCTGATGGTGCTGAAAGCCGCTTGGGAAAAAGATACGGGGCGCGATTTCGCGATGTCGGCGAGCCTCGCGAAACTGTACTCGGGCGAGGTTTCCGGCCGCGTCGTCAACGATGCGGTCCAGATCCACGGCGGCTATGGATTCATGGATGAGTATCCGGTCTCGCGCATGTACCGGGACCAGAAGATCAACGAAATCGGCGAAGGCACGAACGAAATCCAGCGCCTGGTCATCGCGCGCTTGATGGGGTTATAGTTTTAGACGGCGTTAAAGTTGACGATGCGCGGAACGAATCACCGCGGCTCGCGTCCAAGGATGGTAAGCCGCGGCCTCGACGCGGCATCTGAGAGGGATACCCAAATGAACAACATCTTGCGTGGCATTCTGATGGCGGGCGTGGTCTTTGCCCTGACGAGTGCACCGGCGGGCGCCGAACTGAAGCCCGGAACGCCTGCCCCGACATTCGATACGAAGGCGTCGCTCGGCGGTAAGATTTTCGACTTCGACCTGAAGGCCGCTCTAGCCAAGGGTCCCGTGGTTCTGTATTTCTACCCCGCAGCGTTCACGGAAGGCTGCACGATTGAGGCGCACGACTTCGCCGAACACATCGGCGATTACCAGAAGCTCGGCGCGACCGTCATCGGAGTCTCAGGCGACGATATCGAGAAGCTCAACAGATTCTCGGTTTCGGAATGCCGCAGCAAGTTCGCGGTTGCGTCGGACGGCGATTTCGCAATCTCCAAGAGTTACGATGCCACTCTGGACGCGGGCGCCGGCCGAATGTTCTCGAACCGCACGTCGTACGTCATCTCGCAAGACGGCAAGATCGTCTACTCGTACACTTCGATGAAACCAGAACTGCACGTCGCCAATACACTCGAGGCATTGCGCAAGCTTCAGACCCAGCCGGTCCGTTCGGGCTATTAGGCCTCGCTAAACTGCGGGAGCGCGTCGCCGTCACCGAAGTGATGGACGCCGTTGCTCCCGAATCATGGCCGCGTCCAGATCGATGCGATGCGCCCCGGCTTTCGAGGCCGCATCCGCGAGTTCGCGGCTGGTCGTGAAGACGATCAACTGGCCGTCGTGCGCCGCCGCTTTGAGAATGGGTAGCCCGCGTTCGATCCGCGCCTCGTCCCAGAGTGCAAACGGATCGTCGAGCACGATCGGCGCGGTTTCGATGCCTTCCGCAAACATGCGCACCATCGCGAGCCGCACGACGAGATAGGCTTGCTCGCGCGTGCCAGCCGAAAGACGCTCGACGTCGACGATCGCGCCGGTCTCGGGAACGCGCACGCGGACCGCGAGGGTGGTCGGATCGACGCGAACGTCGACGTACCGTCCCGCAGTGATTCCGTCGAACGTGCGCGATGCGTAGTCGGTGAGCCGGCGAGCAAACTTCTGGTGTGCTTCACGCGTGCGGTCTTCGATGCGATGCCGCGCGACGCTGAGCGCGGTTTCGAAACGCTCGAGCTTTCGCGCCGCTTCGCGCAGGGTCTGGACGCGTTCGTCCAGGCCGGCGAGATCTTCGAGTTGCGATTCGGAGGTGCGCAGCTCCGCTTCCGTGGCGGCGGCCGCGCTGCGGCTATCGGCATGTCGGCGCTCCAGATCGAGCCGCTCGCCTTCGAAGGCGCGTTGCGAGCCGCCGACGCCGCTCGGCTGGATGCCGGCGGCGAGAAGCTCGGCTAGCTCGGTCTTGAGCGCGGCCTCGTCGTCGTTGCCGAGCACGTCTTGGCGCCGCACTTCGAGCATCGATAAGCGCATGTCGATCCCGTCGCGCGCGCTGCGCCGCGCATCCCGCACGCGCGCGGCCTGGACATCGCCTTCGCGCGATCCGCTGGGCGGGACCAGGGTGCGCGCCAATGCGTCGAATGCCTGCCCGGCGGAGTTCGCGCCCAGCAACGCGTTGCGCGCGCGCTCGGCGTTGCGGCGCGCGCTCGTCTTTCGCTCTTGCAGCACGAGCCAGCGGTCGCGTCGGCGCGCGAGCTCTTCGATCGATGCAACAGCCAGCGGTTCGAGTACGGCGGCGACGCGACCGGCGGCGAGCTTTTCGACCGCCATCGCGGAATCGGCCCTGCGTTCCATCTTGGCGATCATGCGCAGGGCATCGCGCCGGCGGTTCCACTTCTTCCAGGCGAAGATAAAGAGCAGGAGTGCGAGCGCGCCGATCGGCGCCGCCAGCCAATTGTGAAAGATGGCGAGTACGAGTGTGGCCAGCGTGACGATCGCGCCCGTCGCGAACGCCGCTCCGAAGAGCTCGTTGCCGCCTTCGATCGTACGCCGCGAGCCTTGCACGTGCGCGGCCGCGAACGTCGCTTTGATGCGCGCGTCGGTGGCTTCGGCGGCAGCCTCCTGCAGTGCAGTGAATGCAGCTTCATCGAGCGAGCCGCCATCGCTCGCGCGCTCGGTCAGTTCCGCTTCGAGGCCCAGGGTCATGCGCGTCTCCTGCGCGGTCTCGGTCGCAGAGGCGGCCAGCGCTTCGGCCGTCTGCCATTCGCGGTGGCGCGCTTCCAAGTCGGCCGGTGAGCCGGATGGAAAGTCATCGACGTCCGCGTAGTGCGCGCGATCCGAGTACAGCGCGGACACGTCATCGTGGATCTCGCGTAAGGCTTCGAGTCGCGAACTCAGCATCTGCGCGCGCAGCGCGCGCGCCCGACGATCGTGTTCGTGCAATGCCTGCTCGAGTTCGCTCGCGCGGCGGATCTCCGCGTCCTTGCGCAGACGGAGGTCGTCGAGCGTGCGCAGTTTGGCGCGCAGTTCGACGGCGCGCGTCTCGGCCGCCGCGATCTCGTCTTGAAGGTGACGCAGCGGGGCGTTGATTGTCGCGCGCTTCGTTCCGACGTGCGCCGCCAGAGCCTCGTCGAGGCGCCGGATCGCTCCGAGTGCGGCGTCTTCGCGCGGGCCGCCGTCGAGTGCCTGAGCCAGGGAAGAGCTGATTTTCTCGGCGCGCGCGCCGTCGATCTGTGACGCGCCTTGCGTCAGACACGCTGCGTTAAGGAAGACCTCGAGCGGGATGCGCAAGTGCGCGAGGCCGGGGTTGACGACTTTTCCGAACGACAATTCGGCCGAGACGTCGTCGCCGCTTTCGTCGTAGACGCGAACGCCCTTGGGATCTTTCTCGAAGTCGCGCTGCACTTCGAAAACGCGTCCGTCGTCGAGCGTGTAGCGCAGCGCCGTGGAATACTTTCCACCGCTCCAGGGCCGCCACGCGTCGCGTTCCTCCTTGCGCCCGACGCCGTACAGCGTTGCGATGATCGCCGTGGTCAGCGTCGATTTCCCCGCCTCGTTTGGTCCGTAGACGATGTTGAAATGCGGATCGAACGCAATGTTGCGCGATTCCAGTTTTCCGAATCCTTCGACGCGCAACTCGTTCAGTTTCACGGCGCGATCTCCGAGCCTTCGAAGGCCGCGACCGCGTAGCGCAGAGCGGCTTCCGCCTCGCTCGCGCGCTCGATGTCGCGATCGCGCGAGAGCGCCAGCAGATCGCGCACGACGTGGCCACGAACGGTCGGCTCGCGTGCGATGCGTTCGTAGTCGTGCGAGCTGGTTTCGTCGATAATCTGCAGCGAACCGAGCGACGCTCCCAGGCGCTCCTCGATCAAGGCCGAGTCGAGGCGCGTGCCGTCGGCGATGATCCCGCTTAGGTGCAGGCGCACGTAGTCGCCCGCGCCGCAACGGGCGAGCGCGGGCCAAATGCGCTCGAACGCCGCGTTCTCGTGCGTCACGCGCGACATATCGCAGCTAACGTCGAGCGCGCGGGTCCGTGCCGTCGGTAGCGCGCGCACGTCGATCGAGTTGCCGTCGATCGCGACGACCAGCGCGCCGTGTGCGGCGCCTTCGCCGAATTTGATCGGTTCCGGCGAGCCCGGATAGGCGAAGACGGGCCGGCCGTCTTGGCTGACGACGTATCCGCCGTGATAGTGACCGGTCAACAGCAGCGAGGCTCCCGCGGCGACGACTTCGGCCGTCGAAAATGGAGCGGTCGCGCGTTTGCCGGGCGGACAGCGCGACTCGTCGCTGCCGTGGGCGAGTGCGATCTGCACGCCCCCCCGATCGAAGCGCGCGCCTGCGAACGGACGGCCGGGTTCGCCCGGCGTGTGGCCGAAGCCCCACAACCAGACGTTAGGTGCGAGCGCACACGCGCGCCACTTCGGCTCGTTGAAGACGTGCACGTTTTCCGGAACGTCGCGACGCGACAAGAGTGAATTCGGCGCGTGCGGGTCGTGGTTTCCGGGCGCGATGTAGACCGGCTTGCCGAAGCGCGCGAATTGTTCTGAGAGAAAACGAAATGTCTGCGGTCCGGCGCGCTCGGCTTCGTAGAGATCGCCGCCGATCGTCAGAACGTCGGCGTTCCGTCCGATCGCTTCGTCGACGATGCGCA